>JAULUX010000295.1:0-2389 GCA_032111385.1 Bacteroidia bacterium | reverse complement strand
TGGCACACTCCTATGCAGGCCGCATGGGACATCTTCTCGAGCCTGCGATAGAGCCCCTGGGCTTCGACTGGAAAATCGGCATCGCCTTGGTCACCTCTTTCGCTGCACGCGAAGTATTCGTTGGCACTATGAGCACCATATACAGTGTTGGAGGAGGCGACAATGAAGGCCTTACTGTCAAGGACAAAATGCGGGGAGAGATCAACCCCGACACGGGCCAACCGCGTTACAACACGGCTGTTGGATGGTCCTTAATGCTGTTTTACGCCTTCGCCATGCAATGTATGAGTACACTGGCTATTGTGCGACGGGAGACCAACGGATGGAAATGGCCCATCCTTCAATTCATCTACCTGTCTGCTTTGGCCTACCTGAGCAGTCTCGTGGCCTACCAGCTGCTGAGCTGATCGATTCGGCGAGGACTGCCTGGCGTATTATTTTTACGCGGAGAAACACACCCGATGTCTGACCAGGGACTTACCGCCGAACAAGTAAGACAAAGCCTTGCAAAGTATTTGCCCGGCGAGGCCGTCGACACTTGTTTCGAGTGGATCCGTCAATACCGTATCCGCGTCCGAATTAAGCGCAGCCGCCAAAGCAAACTTGGTGATTACCGTCCTCCACAATCAGGAATGGGTCACTCCATCACCATCAACCACGATCTCAACCCCTATGCTTTCCTGATCACCTTCACACACGAGGTAGCGCACCTTACCTGCTTTCTGAAGCACCGCGACCGGGTAGCTCCTCACGGAGAAGAATGGAAGAAAGAGTTCAGGTTCCTGCTAAGCGGGTTTCTGAACAGAAATATTTTTCCAGAAGATGTTGCTGAAGCTGTGGCTCGCTACCTGCTTGATCCCGCTGCCAGCAGTTGCACCGACCTGGGACTTGCAAAGGCTCTTCGAAAATACGATAGCAACACAGATGAATGGCAGCATCTTGAAGACATTCCATACAACGCCGCATTCAGTATCCGTAACGGCCAACGGTTCATCAAAGGACACAAACTGCGAAAAAATTTCGAGTGCATCGACCTTCACAGTCGCCACAAGTACTTTATCCATCCTCTGATGGAGGTCAGGCAATTGGAAGTCGAATGATTTTATAAAACATCAGGATGAACTGCCGGCATACTTCTCGTAGAGCAGATGTATTATACCGTCGGACAAACCGATTTGTGGTACAACAACCTCAGCGCAACCGGCAGCCCGCATGATGGTAATGAACACCTTCGCAGCGGGGACAATGACATCGGCACGGTCGGGATTCAAACCGAGTTGAGTAATGCGTTGCTCAACCGTAAACTCCTTCAGGTAATAGTATTGCTCCATGAGTTTTTCCAAAGGAAGCGGACGGTTCCCTTTCCTGGCTGACATCTTATACAGTTTGTTGATGTTTCCTCCACTACCGATGGCAATCGGCTCTTCGGCAGGATCGACATGCTCACGAATCCAATCCTTGAGCTTACTCCAGTCTTCCTTGTCCACCTTTTCATGCAACAGTCGGATGGATCCGATATTGAATGAACGCGATGCCCTGATCTTTCCCTGACGAAAAAGGGTCACTTCCGTACTACCTCCGCCCACGTCGATATAGAGGTAAGTGGTGAATGGGTCCAAGTGCTCGGCGATGTGGTTACTGTAGATGATCTCGGCTTCGGATTTACCGTCGATCACTTCAATTTGAATGCCCGACTTTTCTTTTACGTAACGGATCACTTCGGACGAATTGGATGCTTCACGCATCGCCGCGGTGGCGCATGCCCTGTAACTCACCGCTCCAAAAACGTTTATGAGCAACCGAAATGCATGCATGCAGTCGGCCAGGGACTGCATTTTCTGATCACTGACCTTACCAAAGCGAAACACGTCCTCTCCTAAACGAATCGGCATACGCACCAATTCGGCTTTTTTGAAGATGGCTTCACCGGGCTCTTCGTACACGTTGCTCAGCAGCAGGCGGACTGCATTCGAGCCGATATCAATGGCGGCAAATCGCATGTGGATACAACTTTTTCACGATCAGAGTTCCCCGCATGAGAAATAAGGATTCTGACCGGGTACAAAGTTCGCGCTTATGGCGATAAACGAAGCTCTCAAATGTCAGCATCAATCCAAAAAACTCAATAATCGTCCGGAGCCTCCAACAACCTCGCGCCATGATGTAACATCCAGCCTGATGTGTGCCAGTCCCGCAGTGGGAAGATGATCAATAACAGGTCCGCACAGGTGATTGACCAACATCGTCAGCCCGGGATTGTGACCAAAGATCATCACCGTTGCTTCATCATCTGTCAAAGAGGAAATCACCTTCATCAAGTCAGAAACATCCGCCTCGTAGATGTCGACCGAAAGTTTGATCCTGTCGGTACTGATTCCAAAAGTCAAAG
>JAULUX010000294.1:0-5325 GCA_032111385.1 Bacteroidia bacterium | reverse complement strand
CGAGACCATCATGATCAACTGTAATCCGGAAACCGTCTCCACCGATTTCGATATCGCCGACAAGTTGTATTTCGAACCCGTGTTTTGGGAGCACATCTACGACATCATCCAACATGAGAAGCCTGTCGGCGTTATTGTGCAGCTTGGCGGGCAAACGGCACTCAAGTTGGCCGAGAAACTGGATAAGTACGGTATAAATATCATCGGGACTACTTTTGCATCCCTTGATCTGGCAGAGGACAGGGGATCCTTCTCCACCTTGCTGCGTGATCTCGGTATTCCCTATCCGAAATTCGGTGTCATCGAAGATGCCGATAGTGCTGTAGAACTCTCCCGTGACCTCGGTTTCCCGTTGTTGGTCAGGCCATCCTATGTTTTGGGAGGTCAAAGTATGAAAATCGTCATCAACGAGCAGGAGCTGGAAACACATGTGGTGAATATCCTCAAGGACATTCCGGGAAACAAGGTGCTGCTGGATCATTTCCTCGACAAAGCCATTGAAGCGGAAGCGGATGCGATTTGCGACGGGGAAGATGTTTACATCATCGGCATTATGGAGCACATCGAACCTGCCGGCATTCACTCCGGCGATAGCAATGCCGTACTGCCTCCGTTCGACCTCAGTCCGGGGGTGATCACCCAGATCGAAGAAATAACACGCAAGATCGCTCTCGCTATGCAAGTGAAGGGGCTGATCAATATCCAGTTCGCCGTCAAGAATGAAACCGTTTATGTGATCGAAGCCAATCCCCGTGCCTCCCGTACGGTTCCATTCATAGCCAAGGCTTACGACGAGCCCTATGTGAATTTTGCCACCAAGGTGATGCTTGGAGAAAACAAGGTTCGTGATTTCAAATTCAATCCCCGCAAAGAAGGATACGCCATCAAAGTGCCGGTATTTTCTTTCGAGAAGTTCCGCGATGTCAACAAGGAGCTGGGGCCTGAGATGAAGTCCACCGGTGAAGCCATTTACTTCATCGAAGACCTCGAGGATGAATTCTTCCAGCAGGTTTACGGTGAAAGAAATCTTTATTTGTCCAGATAAACTTTCAATCTGCCGCTGTGTCCGATTTTCTGCTCATCCTATTGGTTCTATTCCTGGTGTTCGGTGTTTTTCGCCGGGTGATCCTTGCTTTGATCATGACCGCATTTGCCAAGGTACTGTTCCGCCAGATGGAGCGTATGCAGAAACAGGCCATGAAGGATGTTCCGAAATCTTCAGCACAAGCTCCTGCTCAGACCGGCAAAGGCAGGAAAAACGATCCTCCCGATGGGGAATACGTGGATTTCGAAGAGATCCGGGATTAACCCCTTTTCAACGACCATCCCATGAGCCGTTATCGGCAAAAAGGTTGTGGTGCCGTTGCGGGAATCTGACTACTTTCATGCACTGAAAATCCATCTCTAACTACCACCAAGGCATGCTCAAGCAATTCCGTCCGCATTTCATTTCCGTGGGGATCTTCCTGTTGATCTCGTTGGCTTACTTCAGTCCTGTACTCAGCGGAAAGGTTCTGGTTCAACACGATATTTCGCAGTGGACCGGCATGGCGAAGGAGATCATGGATTACCGTGCTGACCAGGGCGGTGAGCCACTTTGGACAAGCCGCATGTTCAGTGGAATGCCGGCTTATCAGATCTCAGTCCTTTATCCGTCGAACCTGATCCGCTATGTGAATGATTTCTTTTGGTTGTGGTTGCCCAACCCGGCTAACCTGCTTTTCCTGTCGCTGATCAGCTTTTACATCCTGATGATATCCCTGCGCTGCGACTACCGTTTATCCATCGCCGGAGCGATCGCATATGCATTTGTCTCCTTCAATTTCGTTTCCATACAGGCCGGACACAATACCAAGGTGCAGGCCATCGCCCTTATGCCGCTGGTGTTTGCCGGTGTGTTGATGGCCTACCGTGAGCGTTGGATGCTGGGGGCTGCCTTGACTGCGTTGGGATTGTCCATGCAGATCTATTCGAACCACTTGCAGATCACTTATTACACAGCGATCACCATTGGCTTCCTCGTGATCTTTGAAGCGATTCGTGCAATTACTGAAAAGAAACTCCCCGGATTCCTCAAATCAAGCGTTGCTTTGCTTTTTGCCGCTGTACTTGCCGTGATTCCGAACATCACTAACCTTTTGCTCACTTACGAGTATGGGAAATTCAGTACGCGGGGGCAGTCCGAGTTGACCGAAAAGAAAGTCAGTGCCGGACTCGATAAAGATTATGCACTTGGCTGGAGCTATGGTCGCCTTGAAACCATGACCTTGTTGATTCCGGATTTCAGCGGAGGGTCAAGCAGTAAAAAACTGGATAAAAATTCCGCGACCTATAAAGCCCTCGTTTCGCAAGCAGGGGATGCGCAGGCACGCGGATTTTGTGAAAGTGCACCACTTTACTGGGGTGATCAACCGATGACATCCGGGCCGGTTTACAATGGAGCCATACCGTTCTTCCTCTTCATCCTTTCTTTGTTTGTTCTTCGGGGTCCTTTCAAATGGTGGGTCATCTTATCAACCCTGTTTTTCATCATGATCAGCTGGGGAAGGCATTTCCCGCCTCTAACCGATTTTCTCTTTGATCATTTTCCGGGATACAGCAAGTTCAGGTCCGTAGCGATGGCTTTGGTCATTGCCTCTTTGATGATTCCACTGGCCGGACTGTTGGGCTTGTCCCGGTTCATGGAAGCCTCCATGGACAAAGCGCGTGCTAAAAAGTTTTTGCAGTTCTCGTTTTACATTACCGGCGGGCTTTGTTTGGTATTTGCTCTGTTGCCCGGATTGTTCTGCGATTTCGAGGGGTCATCCGACGAACAATTGAAACAATACGACTGGTTGCTTGCTGCTTTGAGGGAAGACCGTGCATCGACAGTCCAGGCAGATGCCCTTCGTTCTTTTTTCTTTATCCTTCTGGCGTTCGTCATGCTGTTTGCCTGGTTGAAGGACAAGTTGAAAGCAGAGGTCATGGTGCCGGTTTTGGCGTTGCTGATCCTGATCGATATGTGGGGTGTCGACAAACGCTACATGGGCAATGATGAATTTGTTTCAAAATCCCGTGCGGAAGCTCCCTTTGAAGCCACAGCCGCAGATCAGCAGATCCTGCAGGACAAAGGCTATTTCCGAGTGATGAATACATCCGTCAGTACTTTCAACGACGCCAGCACTTCGTATTTCCATCATTCGATCGGCGGATACCACGGTGCGAAGCTGAAGCGTTACCAGGAGGTGATCGAGTATCAGATCAGCAAAGGGAACATGGGTGTTTTGAACATGCTCAATGCGAAGTATTTCATTTCAAAGGACGAGCGATCCGGTTCGCCGGTTGCTCAACTGAATCCCGGTGCGATGGGGCCGGCATGGTTCGTGAATGACTGGTCGGTTGTGCCCGATGCGGATGCCGAGATGAAAGCATTGGATAGCCTGGATATCCGCACCCGCGCCATTGTCGATGCGCGGTATCAGGATGCACTAGCATCTTTGAAGCCTGGTGTAGACTCTACGGCATCTGTACGCTTGGTCATTCCTGAAGGAGGTGTGCTTCCGAACTACCTGAAGTACGAGACCCAATCTGCCACCAACCGATTGCTGGTTTTTTCTGAGGTGCATTATCCCGCAGGCTGGAATGCCTATCTCGACGGCAAGCAAGTGGATTACATCCGGGCCAACTATGTATTGCGTGCCATGGCAGTACCGTCCGGACGCCATACCGTTGAGTTCAAATTCGAGCCGGAATCGTACTCGAAAGGTGAACAGATTTCGCTTGCAGGCTCCATTCTCTTGTTGTTGCTGGTAGGTTCTGCCGGAGTTGTTGAGTGGAGGAAGCGCGCCTGATGAAGCGATGGACAAGTTGAATGTGCTTTTGATCACCTATTACTGGCCTCCCGCAGGAGGTGCCGGTGTTCAGCGCGCCTTGAAATTCGTCAAGTACCTCCCGGAGTTCGGAATCAATCCAATCGTACTTACGGTAGATCCCGGTCAGGCCTCTTATCCTGTGTTGGATGCCTCACTACTTAACGATGTGCCTGCGCAGGTGGAGATGATTCGAACCAGGTCATTCGAGCCATTGCGGATCGTTTCCGGATTGTTCGGTTCCTCTGCGGTGCCGTACGGAGGCTTCTCCAACGTGAACAATGCCTCGCTCTCCCAGCGCATCATGCGTTGGATTCGCGGCAATGTATTCATACCTGATGCGAGGCGTGGATGGGTGCCTTTTGCTTATCGAGAAGCTGTTCGGATCATCCGGCAGAGGAGAATACATGCCGTTTTTATTTCCAGTCCTCCTCATTCTTCCCAGTTGATCGGTCTTCGTTTGAAGAAGCAATTCCCGGGTTTGAAATGGATCGCCGACATGCGCGACCCGTGGACGGAAATCTACTATTACAAAGACCTGATGCTTGGAGCTGCGGCTGCTGCCCGGGATGCTGCTTACGAACGCAAGGTGCTGGAATCAGCTGATGAAGTGTTGGTGGTCAGTGGCCAGATCAAGCGTGATTTTCTGCAGAAAACCGATTCAGCCGACGATTCGAAGTTCCATGTCATTCCGAATGGATTCGATACTGACGACTTTCAATCGAATCAAAAGCCCGATCCGAATTGGTTCACGGTCTCCTATGTTGGAACGATGGCGGACAGTTATCGTCCTGAAGTTTTTTTTGAGGCCTTGTCTCAATTGAAATCGAACTATCCGGACCGGTCAATTCGCTTCCGCTTCGTGGGCAATGCTCCGGTCGGTTTGCGCGGTATGATCGAACGGAATTGTACGGACATCGCATTGGAATGGCTGGGTCATGTCCACCATCCATATGCCGTTGAGATGATGCAGACTTCGGATCTTCTGCTTTTGGTGATTCCCGATGTGGCGAAATCGGAGGGGATCCTGACGGGCAAACTCTTCGAGTACATTGGTTCGGGAAATGCCATCATCGGGCTTGGGCCAGTGTCGGGCGATGCTGCTGCCATTTTGAATGAATGTATGGCAGGTGAGATGTTCAGCCGTGATGATCGTAATGGTATCTTCAGTTTTATTGAAAAGATGTTGCTTTCGCGTTCATCCGGCGAAGCCCGGGCGAAGTTGACGCCAAAGCGACTTAGTTATTCCAGGAGGCAACTGGCTTCGGGTTTGGCCGCATTGATTAAAACGAGTTTTCAATCTGAATCATCATGTGCGGAATAGCCGGTTTTTTCGATAATCTATTGTCTTCATCCGATCGGGAGCCTGTATTGCACAGAATGCTGGAGTCGATTGCGCACCGTGGCCCGGATGCGAGGGGCTTGCATTTCGACGGAGAAATGGCATTGGGGCACAACCGCCTTGCGATCATCGATT
>JAULUX010000293.1:0-4507 GCA_032111385.1 Bacteroidia bacterium | reverse complement strand
GTATTTCATGGTGTGCCCGATGATGTTCGCCACTTTGTTGTACCGCCCATCCTCGAGTTCCCACATGGAGTGAAGCACTCGCCGTTGAACCGGTTTCAGGCCATCGTCAAGGTAAGGGACCGCCCGCTCCAGGATCACATATGAAGCATATTCCAGGAACCAGTTTTCATACATGGTGGCCACCTGGCCATGTTGTTCTACAGGTCCACCTTGACCGGCATGGGTTAACTTATCGTTCGACATACACTATCGTTCATTTAAAATGTGTGCTTCCGGAATTCGACCGGAATCAGGCTTCCGCCAACTGGTTTTCGTCAACTGCGGTTGTTTCAGGAAGTGGCTCGAGCTCCTCTTCGATCCGCAGGTTCTTGATGATGAACTCCTGGCGGTCGGGCGTATTCTTACCCATGTAGTAATCCAGCAATCCATGCAAAGACGTTTCACCGGTCAGTGATACAGGATCGAGACGCATTTTGCGTCCGATAAATGCCTTGAACTCGTCGGGAGAGATCTCTCCCAATCCTTTGAAGCGGGTCACCTCGGGTTTTGCACCGAGTTTCTGCATGGCGACCTGCTTCTCCCCTTGGTTGTAACAGTAAATGGTCTCCTTCTTATTGCGCACACGGAAAAGTGGCGTTTGCAGAATGAAGACGTGTCCGTTCTTCACGAGATCCGGAAAGAACTGCAGGAAGAATGTCAGCAGCAATAGCCGGATGTGCATTCCATCCACGTCGGCATCTGTGGCGATCACGATGCGGTTGTAACGAAGGCTCTCGATGGAATCTTCGATATCAAGCGCGTTCTGCATCAGATTGAACTCCTCGTTTTCATAAACGATTTTCTTGGTCAGGCCGAAGCAATTCAAGGGCTTGCCCTTCAAGCTGAATACACCCTGGGTGTTCACATCACGCGCAATGGTGATGGATCCGGAGGCGGAATCACCCTCGGTGATAAAGAGCGTCGTATCCAGGCGCTGTGGATTTTTCAGATCGGTGAGGTGCACGCGGCAATCCCGAAGTTTCTTGTTATGCAGGTTGGCTTTCTTGGCTCGCTCGTTCGCCAGCTTCTTGATACCTGCGATCTCCTTTCGTTCCCGCTCGCTTTGGAGGATCTTCTTCTTCCAGGCCTCGGCAACTTCCGGATGTTTATGGAGAAAATTGTCGAGGTTCTGGGTGACGAATTCGTTGATCCAATTGCGAAGAGAAGGTCCTCCGGGATAGGTATTCTGTGATCCGAGTTTGGTCTTGGTCTGTGATTCGAATACCGGCTCCTGGATGCGGATGCTGATGGCCGCAGTGATGGAGGTCCTGACATCGCTCGGATCAAAGTCTTTGCCGTAAAAATCACGTGCAGTCTTCACTACCGCCTCGCGGAAAGCAGCCAGATGGGTTCCGCCCTGCGTGGTGTGCTGTCCATTCACGAAACTGTAGTAGTCCTCACCGTAGGAGGTGGTATGGGTGAAAGCGATTTCAATGTCCTTGCTCTGCAGGTGAATAACCGGATAAAGTGCCTCGTCGCTGATATTGGCCTTCAGCAAATCAAGAAGTCCGTTGTCGCTCCGGAATTCCTGACCGTTTAACATCAGCCTCAGTCCGACATTCAGGTAGGTGTAGTTCCTGATCATGGTCTCGATATAGTCCATGCGGAACTCGTAATCGAGAAAAATGTCACTGTCCGGTACGAATGTCACTTCGGTACCATCGGACAAGTCCGAAGGCTGGTCGTGTTTCTGTTTCTGAAGTTCGCCCCGGCTGAACTCGGCCCACGTTGTTCGGCCCTGACGAACGCTTTGTACCTTGAAGTGACCGGACAAGGCATTCACCGCCTTGGTTCCGACCCCATTCAAGCCAACCGATTTCTGAAAAGCCTGGGAATCGTACTTCCCCCCCGTATTGATCTTGCTTACGCATTCAACCACCTTCCCAAGAGGTATCCCCCGACCGAAGTCGCGAACCCTCACCGTTCCCTCCTTGACCTCGATTTCGATGGTCTTTCCATATCCCATCACGTATTCGTCGATACAGTTATCGATCACCTCCTTCAAGAGGACGTATATTCCATCATCCTTGGCCGAACCATCGCCAAGCTTTCCGATGTACATTCCCGGACGAAGCCGGATGTGTTGTTTCCAGTCCAGGGATTGGATGCTGTCTTCCGTGTAATTGTGTTCAAGTGTGATTTGCTTCTTCGACATGGCGCTTGCTCGTTCTGGATTCAAAAGGCTGGCAAAATTCGCAAAAAGCCCAGGCTTTCACCTTCAAAGTTACCAACAGCAACCTGGGCTGTCGCCAAAATCACATCGCTTTTTCAACACCTTTTTCAAGTACACCCTTTTTTGACAGCACTCCGGATTCTCAATGGAGCGAATCCAACCACTCATTCCCAATTTGGGAAAAACGAAATTCCGGCCGGTTTAAAACAATCCGTTCGTTATGGAGTTAATGGAGCATGTACAGAAGTCCGCTGTTCGGATTTGCATTCCTTTTTATGGCCACAATGCAGGCCTGTTCTCAGGATAATCCAAACCATTCGTATTCATTGAACGCATCGCAAAACATGGCCACCTCCTCCGACTCCAAATCCAAAAACCCTTATTACTCCAGAACCGCAACCGCACGATTGGATCTGCCCGACTCGGTTTGGCAACAGGTATTGAGTCCGGAATTGTATGAAGTAGCACGCCTGGCTGCCACAGAGAGGGCATTCACAGGCAAGTACTGGGACCACGAAGGGAAGGGAACCTACTTCTGCTCCGCATGCGGCAACCCCCTGTTCCGATCCGACTCTAAATTCGCCTCCGGATGTGGTTGGCCCAGTTTCTTCGAAGCCATTGGTTCGAACAGTGCCCAATACAAGCCGGACAAAAGCCACGGGATGTTCAGGACCGAGGTCTTGTGTGGACGATGCGATGCCCATTTGGGCCACATTTTTGATGATGGTCCGGCACCCACTTACAAGCGGTTTTGCATGAACTCCATCAGCCTGGACTTCGAACCGGAACCGGAAAACGCCCGATAAATGGGTACCGAAACAGAGCTTTCGACCTCATACATTGGCGCTTTCCTGAAGACGGTAAATCAAATCAAAGTCCCTGAACCAAATCTAAAATCAAGCGAAATTTAAAACTGATAATCAATTAGATATTGACTATCATCTTATCAATTCGCTTAAGTGGTCCACGGCAGGTTTGAGCGTGGCAATCCTGGCAAGACTGGATCAAATTGTTATGAATACGGATGCGATCTTCTGGAGCAGCTTTGTAGAGTTCACGAAGATGGACCAGGTAACCCTCCGACATGGCTTTGAAGAAAGCCTCATCCACTGTCATGGTTCCGGTTGTGGAAGCCAGTTTTTCAAACTCGCCGTCGTAGGGCAACAGATCACCGCCTTTTCGCAAAGCTTCTGCATTACCTTCGGCTAGGCGGGTCATATCCCGCATCAACAACGCCCTTTCACTGTCCCCATTCGGATTCAACGGGGTACAACTTTCAGCCTCTGCCTTATCCTTCGACCCATTGTCACAAGACGAGTAAAGTGTTGCGAACCCCATTGACAGGGATGCGACTAAGATTAAAGTGTGCTTTTTCACGATTATTTCAATTGTTTAGGTAAATTTATTTTAATATTGATTATCAATCAACTGTGTCGATAATAGGAAGGATTTCCAATGTATCGACAGGTACTGTATCGGGCGGCAACACGATTTGAGCAGCGGGTCCAACTAGTCGAACATTCGCTTCCAAACCATCTGCAACCACTTGAGGAATCATTTCTTTCCGGACCATCCTTCCGGCGACGAGTCCAAAGAAATTCCGAACATAGGGCTTGAGATTACCCTCCCCATCGAATCGGTATTTGAATGATTTCGGACTGGGGATGAGACTCGCCATAAAAATACACTCCGGCATGGTCAATTCGGCCGGCTCCTTATCGAAATAAAAGCGGGCAGCCTCACCTACACCATACACATCGGGCCCCCATTCAATGATGTTCAAATACACCTCGAGCATCCTCTCTTTGGATACGAGTCCGTTCTGTTCCATGAGCCATACAATCAATATTTCCTCCAGTTTCCTGGCCACCGACTTGTTCCTGCTCAGGAAAACATTCTTAACCAGCTGCATGCTAATCGTGCTTCCTCCACGGGCAAACCGTTTCTGCTTCAGGTTGGTCACCATGGACTCCCTTATACTTTCCTGCACAAAGCCCCTGTGCTGCATGAAAGAGGGGTCCTCACAAATCAGGACGGCGTTTTTGAGGTCGGAAGGAATCTGATCCAGTGGGAAGAACAGCGGATTTTCAGGCCCAATCCAAACGGAACGAACGGGGCGTTCCCCGTCCATGGCCAGGTAACTGAAAGGTGCTTTTATCCGACTGAAGTCCTCGTTCCCATAAGATTGAATAGAGAAATTACGCTTTGCCATTCCTGCTTCGAACCGCAAGGAGTCCGGAGCTGCCAGTGGCCAATCAAGCTCCATTTTGAAATTTAGACCGCCCTTGGTTTTCA
>JAULUX010000292.1:0-3352 GCA_032111385.1 Bacteroidia bacterium | reverse complement strand
CAAGAACTACCTGATAGAGGCATCACGTAATCGTTTTCGGATTACCCCCGAAACCGGTGAAAAAAAGGCCGTCAACCTGGTATTTACTCCTTTCAATACCACCTGGAATCTGGAGAAAGATGGCAAACTGATTGCTTTGTCGCGCATCGAGCAGGAGTCCAATGGTAATTTAGCTGTCCGTGTGTTTGGAAAAGACGGCCGGTCACAGGTGCATACATTTTCAGGAGAATGGAGTATGGCCGCCTTGAAATCCGCCCTCGCGGACGAGGAGTTCACCGCAAGCCGCTGATGTGAGTTGATTATTGGCCCTCACGGATTATCCCTGCCGGATGCCGTTCCGGTGCACCCTGTTCATTTTACTTACGGCGAGGTTGCCTTCCGTTTCAGCGTCCTCAGGCTGGACATGATCCATCCGGTTTACGGAGGGAACAAGCTGTTCAAGTTGGTTCAGAATGTGAGCGACTATTCTGCCGGTGCCTATGATGGAATACTCAGTTTCGGTGGTGCTTACTCGAACCACATCGCTGCTTTGGCCGGAATCGGTCAACAATTGGCTATACCTACTGTCGGAATCATCCGGGGAGAAGCATCTTCAATCGGTAATCAAACATTGAGTCGCGCAGCTGAATCGGGTATGCGGCTCGAATTTGTGGATCGCGAAGAATATCGTCGACTTCGTGCGTCGGGAAACACCACTGAATTGCAGCGCCGTTATGGCAATTTTCTGTTCGTTCCGGAGGGTGGAAGCAATCCATCGGGAATAGCAGGTTGCTGCCGTATTGCTGATTATGTACCCAAGAATACCAAAGAAGTGGTCATGGCAGTCGGTACCGGCGCCACCTGTGTTGGGTTGAGGCAAGGCCTTTCCCCCGACAAGCGGATCTGGGGGCTGAAAGTGCTGGAGGCAAGTCAAGAAAATCTATGGCACGATGATCCCCAAAGCGGCATCGGATGGATCGATCGATTCACGTTCGGTGGATATGCGAAATCCACTGCTGAACTCGATGTTTTTGTACAGGAATGGAATAGGCAAACAGACATTTGGATTGAACCGGTATATACGGGCAAGCTCTTTTTTGGCGTTATCCGTTTGATGGAGGAGGGTCTGCTGCCGTTCGGAGAGAAGACCCTGGTGATTCATACCGGGGGACTTCAATACCTGATGGATTAACACAGAGGTGTTGATATGCACATCGGTTTTATATTCATGCACCCCTGAAGAGCTCTCTACCTTTACGACCTGAACCCTAAGCTAAGATGGGAATGAGAATCCTATGCCTTTTAGTCCTCGCTGCGAACCTGCAAGCTGCCGCCCAGCCTCTGGAGAATTCTTCCGTGCCTCGTCGCACTCCCGAAATGTACATTGAATTGTACAGAGAGGCTGCCGTTTCCGATATGCGCATATCCGGTGTTCCGGCCAGCATTACTTTGGCTCAGGGTATTTATGAGTCCGATTGCGGGAATAGCCTGCTTGCTCTTGAAGCCAACAACCACTTCGGCATCAAATGCCACCGGGAATGGTCAGGTCCCACTTTTCACAAGGACGATGATGCGCCGAACGAGTGTTTCCGAAAATACAACTCGGTGCTGGAGTCTTACTCCGATCACTCTGATTTTCTTCGTTCCCGTGATCGCTACCGTGAACTTTTCGACCTGAAGGTCACCGACTATAAGGGCTGGGCACATGGACTCAAGCGTGCGGGTTACGCCACAAATCCCCGTTACTCCCACAAGTTGATAGAGATAATCGAGCGTTATGGACTTCATATGTACGATGATCCTTCAGTCGCGGCTCCTGCTTTGGCAGCGAGGAATCAGCCGGCAGAAAAGTCACAGAAGCCTACGGTCCGTAATGGTGTGCCTGCGAAGCAGTCCGTAGCGCAGGACAATGAATTACAGGCTGGTCAATCTCCCCGTAATCCTACCAGGAAAATCAGCAGGCAGAGTAAGTCGGATAGTTCGTCTATGGAGGAGGCCGAGGTGGCTGAGAACCGAAAGCCGACCCGCCCGACTTTATTCAAGCGGATGGACGATGCTAATGCTGATGGATTACCGAAATCGGGCAAGTCTTTGCCGGTGGCCGAACCTCCTGTGTTGACCGCCGACATGGTGAACGGTGTTCCCTATGTCACAGTACGGCAAGGAGATACGTGGAGCAGGATCGCCCGCGACCGGAACATCGAATTGTGGCAGGTGCTGGAATTCAACGATGCAGTGAAAAACCAGCCTCTTCATCCCGGTGATGTCGTGTATACGGCTGCCAAGAAGAACAAGTCGGAATCCGAGTTTTTTCATGTTGTGGGACAAGGGGAGACAATGCGCGATATCTCCCAGCGCCATGCCGTAAAGCTTTCGAAACTGTACCGGATGAATGAGCTGGAGTACGGCGAACAACCCGCTCCGGGTACCAAGATCTATTTGCAGCGGGCCATGCTGCTCGGGGTGATCCTTTGACCGGTTAATGTGAAAGCGGTCTTTTCTTGACCATTCCCCCCTTGGTATCCTTAATGCTGGTCATCACGACAAAAGCGTTCGGGTCGATCAGTTCGATCTCGCTGTTCAACTTGCTGATCTCAAGACGCGTAATGACCGTGTAAACGATGTCCACATCGGTGTTGTGTCCGGTCTTGCCGAATCCTCGCTTGCCTTTGTAAATCGTTACGCCCCTACCCAGTTTGTGGATGAGCATTTCGCGGATGTCTTCACTTTTCGGGCTGATGATGGTGATGCCTGTGTATTCCTCGATTCCTTCAATGATGAAGTCCACTGTTTTGGATGCGGCCAGGTACGTGATCAGTGAATACATGGCCGTTTCGACGGACAAGAGGTAAGCCGCGGCTGAAAAAATGACGATGTTGATCAAGGTGATGATATCACCTACGGTCGTCCCGATTTTCCGGCTGAGGAACAACGCAAGCACTTCGGTGCCGTCGATGACGGAACCACCACGAACGGCCAGCCCGATGCCTGCACCCAGGAAGAATCCTCCGAAAACGGCAACGAGAATCTTCTCATTCGTTACGGGCGGAAAGGTCACTGTAGCCATGACCAGGGAAAGCACGATGATCGCCGCAGCCGTCTTGAAGGCGAATTGTTTGCCGATCACCCGGTAACCCAACAGGATGAAAGGAAGGTTGATTACGAGAATGGTCAGTGCCAGGTCGACACCTATCAATTTACTGCTGAGAAGCGCCATACCGGTGGCACCTCCGTCAATGAACGAGTTGGGGAGCAGGAAACTTTTCAAGCCGAATGCAGCAGAGAAAATTCCGGCGAGGATCAGGAAAACATCCTTCGTCCAGGAAATCGACTTGACACGCAATGCCCTGAATGCCTTGGCGCGTTCGAACGA
>JAULUX010000291.1:0-9540 GCA_032111385.1 Bacteroidia bacterium | reverse complement strand
ACCGACAAATACTCCCTCGGAAGAAAGCAGCGCTTTCCTGAGCAGCACCTGGGCACGATTTGCAGGGCCGTTGCTGTTTTTGGGAAGTTTTTTTATTGAAAGTCCCGACCCGCAGTATCCGAAACTGGTGATCATGACGGGACTCACGGCATGGATGGCTCTGTGGTGGATGACTGAATGCGTACACCTTTCCGTTACTTCCCTGCTTCCATTCCTGGTTATTCCAACTGTAGGGATCGCGGATATCAAATCGGTCGCATCGCACTATATGGATCCGATCCTTTTTTTATTCATCGGTGGCTTCATGCTTGCATTTGCGATCGAACGCTGGGGTTTACACAAACGATTGGCATTGCATATCCTGGCCCGAAGCGGTCATTCCGCTGCTTCGGTTCTGGCGGGGATCATGTTCACGGCCTATCTCATTTCCATGTGGATTTCCAACACCGCTACCGTGATGATGCTCATCGCTGCAGTAACTGCAATATCACTGCAGTTAAAAAAGGATATGGGATCAGAACACCAACACCGAAAGTTGTCGGCTGCACTCCTCATCGGTTTGGCCTATGCAGCAAGTATCGGTGGTATGGCTACGCTTGTCGGGACTCCGACCAACATGATATTCTACCGGTTTTTTCAGGATGAATATGGGAGCACCCATCCTTTCCATTTCACGGATTGGATGGCATTCGCCATGCCGGTATCACTATTGCTTCTTTGCGCAACGTGGTTCATTCTGCGAACAACGATGCTTCGCGGTGCCGGAAAGAGCAGGTTTGATGCCTCTTCATTTGCAGAGCAGGTAAAATCACTCGGCCCCATGGGAAGAGATGAAAGCGTTGTAGCACTTGTTTTCATAACGACCGCCTTGCTTTGGCTGACGAGGGCTCCGATCCATGCGGGTTCAATTCACATGGAAGGTTGGGCATCGTTGTTCCCCTATCCGGATCAACTTCAGGATGGAACAGTGGCTGTCTGCATGGCCATCCTTCTTTTCCTGATCCCCTCCAGACAAGAGCCCGGCAACCGGTTGCTTTCCTGGAAAGAAACCTCTCGGCTTCCCTACGATGTCATCCTGCTATTCGGTAGCGGATTCGCTTTGTCCAAGGGGTTTGAATCCTCCGGACTCAGCAACTGGCTGGCCGGGCAATTGATAGTCTTACGTGAGGTGCCCACGCCATTGATCGTTTTGGGTATCTGCGTCGTCGTTACAGTCATCAGTGAATTCGCCTCCAACGTGGCCAGCATCCAGCTTGTGATGCCTATATTGATCTCCATGCAAAAGGCACTGGATATCGATCCGCTTCTGTTATTGCTTCCTGCCGCACTCGCCGCATCATCCGGCTTCATGCTCCCTGTCGCAACAGCTCCCAATACCATCGTTTATTCAAGCGGCATGATCAAAGTCCGGGAAATGGCCAAGGCCGGCTTCTGGACCGACCTGATAGCAATCGTTTTATTCACCGCTCTTTGCTCCCTCTTGTTTTGATACCACTTCATTGTCCATACATTAAAATTATCACCTGATACAATGCGTACAATCGCCCTCTTCCTGGTCCTGATAGCCGCTTTGCAGCAGGAAGCCAACGCCCAATTCGCGTCGACAGATGTCGTCCACTACGGTATTCACATCGACACGATCAACTATTCAACCAAGAGCATTCGTGGTACTTGCCGTGTGACCTTTGCATCCAGTGGCGACTCCGTGCTGCAGCTCAGCCTGCTGAGAATGACCATTGACTCGGTTAAACTTCCGAATGGATCGTCGCTTTCACATGCGTACAACGACACCACACTTTCCATATCCTTCCCCTCCCCTATCCCTGCAGGTGACACCGCCCTGGCCATAATCCACTACAAGGGTTCCCCACGTACCGATGCCAGCGGTTGGGGCGGATTCTACTTCACAGGAAGTTTCGCCTTCAACCTCGGGGTCGGTTTCGATGCCGATCCGCACAACTTCGGCCGCGCCTGGTTTCCCTGCAACGACAACTTTACCGACCGGGCCACCTACGAATTCCACGTCAAAACACCGGCGACTTACAAAGCCTTCTGCAACGGAGTACTTGCATCAGACAGCCTGTTGCCGGACGGACGAAGGATCTGGAACTGGAACATGCAGCAACGGATCCCCACCTACCTGGCTTCAGTTGCAGTAGCACCCTATGTCACCTGGACACGTAGTTACCAGAACCTTCCCGTTGAGATCGCCTGCCTGCCCGGTGACACCACCAAGGTAAGCGGGACATTCGTCCACCTTGATTCCGTACTCCGGCATTTCATTGATGCGTATGGACCTTACCGTTACGACAAGGTGGGCTATTGCCTGGTGCCCTTCGGCAGCGGTGCGATGGAACATGCCTCCTCCATCCACATCGGCTCCACGTTCATCAATGGACAGCTCACCTACGAGTCATTATGGATCCACGAACTTGCGCACATGTGGTGGGGCGATTGGGTCACCTGCGAAAATGCCGGAGAAATGTGGCTCAACGAGGGACTTGCCAGCTTCAATGAAGCCTATCTGCAGGAAAAACTTTACGGAACACAGGCCTACCGCGACTGGATCCGCAGCAACCACCGCAAAGTGCTGCAGTTCGCCCATGTCACAGACAATGGCTATCTCCCTCTGATCAATATTCCTCACGCCCACACCTATGGGCAAACCGTTTACAACAAAGGAGCCGATGTGGCCCATACGATCCGAAAGCACATGGGCGACTCCCTGTTTTTCGAAGGATGCCGGGCCTATTTCAACAACCGCGGAGACGGATCGGCCAACAGCCTGCAGTATCGTGATGAATTGTCCAACTCCTCCGGCATGTCACTGAACAGGTTATTCGACGATTGGGTCTTCACTCCGGGATTCCCGCATTTTTCAATCGATTCAGTCGTCACTTCAGGCAGCGGACCATGGACACATACCATTCACCTTCGACAGCGAGCCAAAGGCAACAACCATACCTATGAAATGCCAGTGGAGATCGGGGCACATGGCAGGACTGCTGATACCACATTCCTGGTTTTGATCGACAGCGCATTGAACACCGCAACAGTGACCACAGGTTTCCTACCCGATTGGTGGACCGTCGACCGGAACGACCGGATGTCCGACGCCGTTAGTGATTACGAGCGGGCGATCACAACTTCCGGCAATCAAACCATGCCGGAAACGAATACGTCACTCAATGTCCAGAATCCGGGCGCAGACACCAGTTGGGTCAGGATTGAACACCATTGGGTTGCACCGGACAACCGGATGGCCTCCGCACCGGGGGTACGCATAAGCGATTACCATTACTGGAAAACCGACGGACTGTGGGCGAACGGATTCCGCACCAAAGCCAATTTCATTTACAACGGAAGCAACAGCCTCAACTCGGGTTTCATCGATCAAAACCTGATCACCGGAACCGAAGATAGCCTGGTACTGTTATACCGTCCATCAGTCGCTGAAGATTGGCAGATAGTCACGGCATGCACCTTGAATGCCGCCAATAAATTCGACAAGATGGGAAGTTTTACAGTCGACACTTTACTGAAAGGTGAATATGCTTTGGGCTACCGTGACTTCAGTACAGGGTTAAGTCCGGAATCCTTTCCCTCACCAAACGACCCGTTGAAAATATGGCCCAACCCGACTACCGGTCAGGTGAACATCCGCATTGAAGGATTGCCGGAACACTATTACGACCTGGGTGTTTTCGATACGAAAGGAAGGAACGTAATGAACACCCGACTGAAGTCATCCCAGTCCTGGGACTGGACAGCTACATCGGCAGGCAATTATCTATTCCGTTTAAGCGATAGCGACAGGATCCTTTCCTCGAAATCCGTTCAAGTTATTCGCTGAAAGCCACTATGACGAAATCATATCCCCAAATACGCCTTAAAAAAGGCAAAGAGAGGTCGCTTCTTCAGCGCCACCCCTGGGTATTCAGCGGAGCCATCGCCACCGAACCAGAAGGATTGAAAGAGGGCGAAATTGTTCACGTAGTATCTTCCGAAGGCGACTTCCTTGCGCTCGGGCATTTCCACAAAGGAAACATCACTGTCAGGTGTTTTCATTTCGAAGAAGTGCCGGCTGACGATTCGCTATACAGGGAAAAGATCAGGGCAGCATACGCATTGAGGAAATTGCTTGGTTTTCCGAACGAGCGAACCGACTGTTTCCGCTTGATCCATGGAGAAGGAGATGGTTTTCCGGGATTGGTAGCCGATGTATATGGAAACACAGTTGTACTACAAGCCTACACAGCCGGCATGTTCGCCCTTCTGCCATCACTTGCAGAACTCCTACCTCAGGAACTGCCCTTTGTCCATTATGTGTACAACAAGAGTAAGGAAACCCTGGGCAAGCATGGAATCGTTGCCCTCGAGGACGGATTCCTTAAAAACGCATCAGAAACCAACACGGGCATTCTGCATGTTCGCGAAAACGAAATGGAGCTCGAAGTGGACATCATTCGTGGACAGAAAACGGGGTTCTTTCTTGACCAACGAGACAACAGGTCGCTGCTTCGCCATTATTCAATGGGGAAATCCGTATTGAACACCTTTTGTTACACCGGTGGCTTTACCGTTGCTGCTCTTGCCGGAGGAGCCCGCCTGGTGCATTCCGTTGACAGTTCGGCGCGCGCTATGGAAGCATTGGAAAAGAATGTAGCCATTGCCGGCGGCCATGAAAGGCATGAAGGATTCACTTCCGACGTGATGCGCTACATGAAAGCCTTTACAGAATCGTATGATATCGTGGTCCTTGACCCCCCGGCCTACGCCAAACACCTGAGTCAGGTAGGTCAGGCGATGATCGGCTACCGGAACCTCAATACCGAAGGATTCAAACACGTAAGCAAAGGAGGTTTACTTTTCACATTCAGTTGCTCGCAGGCTGTTGACAGCGAGTTGTTCCGCAAACTCGTATTTCAGTCCGCACTTCAGGCCGGTCGCAACGCCAGGATCCTTCATCGGCTAAGCCAGCCTCCTGATCATCCGGTCAGTATCTATCATCCCGAAGCCGAATACCTGAAGGGACTGGTATTGGTTGTGGATTGAGCCGGCTCCCTTCTCCCCTAACAAACCGACTATCTTTGCGCCATTATGAATCCCCATATCAAACACCTTAAGCACCTCGATACCGGCCACTTTTTCCTGATCGCCGGAACCTGCGTGGTCGAATCCGAAGAGATCACGCGTAAAACCGCTCACACCCTTCAACAGATCACCAACCGGTTGGGCATCCCCTTCATCTTCAAGGCCTCCTTTCGCAAAGCCAACCGCACCCGCATCGACTCCTACACCGGTCCCGGCGATGAACTGGCATTACAAACACTACGTAAAGTGGGCGATGAGTTTGGATTGCCCCTGCTGACCGATATCCACGAAAGCCACGAAGCCGCCATGGCAGCCGAATACGTGGACGTCCTCCAGATACCAGCCTTCCTGTGCAGACAAACCGACCTTCTGGTAGCAGCTGCCAAAACCCACAAAACCGTCAACATCAAGAAGGGGCAGTTCCTCTCCGCCGAAGCCATGCGCTTCGCCGTTCAGAAAGTGGTGGATTCGGGGAACAACCAGGTCATGCTCACTGAGCGAGGCACCATGCTGGGCTACTCAGACATGGTTGTGGATTTCCGCTCCATCCCCGTGATGCGGTCCTTCGGCTATCCGGTAGTGATGGACATCACCCACAGTGTACAGCAACCCAACCAAAGCAGCGGAGTGACCGGAGGAAAGCCCGAGCTGATCGCCACCATCGCCAAAGCAGCCATTGCCACAGGTGCCGACGGGATTTTCCTCGAAACGCATCCCAACCCCTCCGAAGCCCTCAGCGATGGCGCCAATATGATCCCTCTGGACCGTGTTGAAGACCTTTTGCGCGACCTGATCCGCATCCGACATGCAGTGATGGAAAAACCGACTGCCTGACCGGACAACCAACTCATCCCATTCAACCATGTCGAGGAAAAGAATCGTTGCCGGAAATTGGAAAATGAATCTGCTTCGCGATGAAGCGAAAGCACTTGTATCCGAGATCACAGCCATGCTGTCCGATGAAGAGATGCGGAATCCCGAAATCATCCTCTTCCCATCATTCCTTCACATCCACCTCGCCGTTTCTATGGTAGCGGGAGATCCCCGGATCCACGTAGGCGGACAGAATTGTGCCGACAAGCGCATGGGGGCATTTACCGGTGAGGTTTCTGCTGCCATGCTTCGTTCTTTTGGGTGCAGCCACGTGTTGATTGGACATTCGGAAAGAAGGATTCACTTCAACGAAACCGACTCCCTTTTGGCCTCGAAGATCACACTGGTCCTGTCCGAAAAACTGACCGCGGTTTTTTGCATCGGTGAAAACCGATCCGAACGGGAATCAGGACAAGCATTCGACGCCGTTCAAAGGCAATTGACAGAGGGGCTTTTCCACCTGGAGCCGGAAAAAATAAGGGAATGCATACTCGCTTATGAACCGGTCTGGGCCATCGGTACCGGACTAACGGCTACGCCGGAACAAGCCCAGGAAATGCACGCATTCATTCGTGGAGCAGTGGAAAACCGCTATGGAAGTGAGATTTCGAATTCCCTCTCCATTCTGTATGGTGGAAGCTGTAATGAAAAAAACGCGGCTTCCCTTTTCAGTTTGCCTGACGTGGATGGAGGATTGATTGGAGGGGCCTCGTTGAAATCGAGGAGCTTTGTGGATATTGTAAAAAGCCTTCCCTCTTAAAACCTCGCTCAGTTCAAGATAATTTCAAAGCTTTCTTGTAAAGATGCTTTGGGATTTTCCTTAACATGCGTGGAGCGATCGACAGTACTGACGGGCTCGGGAGAAGTGGTAACTTCAGACATCGGCAGCTTGCACACACGCGCAGTCCTAGAACCGATGAATCTGACCTGTCCATAGGCCTTCATTGCCGCAGCCATCAATTTGTCTTCATCGGCTGCCACATCCTTGCGCCAACCGACCTGTAGACCCATGGGAGTAAAGAAAGCCATGCTTGAACCGCTTGCTATTTTTTCGGGACGACGCAACGCATTCCAAAAAACCCTGGCCTTATCGGCCAACGATGTCCAGGACAACGAACCCGCCGGGGCGAGTGCGGAACCAAAACGATCGAAAGTGCCGACTGTGCAGATGGCTTCGCCGCGCTCAAGGGGGCCGATCATTTCTTCCGCCCAGGTCTCGGGGTAGATGGAATCACCGTTCGCACAGAGATGGTATTTGCCTTGGGCAAGCCACATACCGGCTTCACGCGCGTATCCGATGCCCGCAACGGGCTGCAGGATCGACTTTACGCCGCACCGATCGATGATCTCCTGCGTCCTGTCGGTCGAGTTGTTGTTGCACACAATCACCTCATAGGGATATTTGCATTTCTGCTCCGAAAGGGAGGAAAGGCAGGAAAGGACATTCTTCTCCTCGTTTCGGGCCACAACGATAATGCTCACCACCGGTTGCTTTCCGTACTGACGGGCAAAACGTTCGCGGATGCTCCGGAACACCTCTTCCTGAATTTCATCCACCGTATTGAATTCCAACCGGTGCTTCTTTATCCATTCCATGCGTCGTTTTCCTTTCAACATCATGACCTTTCGTTTTCACCTGTGTACGTTAAATCACAAGCGTTGTTACAATCCACAAGCACAAAGGTCAGATCCCGGCTTTTTTACAGGACTGCAAAGTAAAACAACAGCCCGTTCAATGCAAGGGGATTGCGCAACTTTTCCCGGGGTTGAACGATTCTCTTACCGAAAGACTTCCTTCCCCTGGATACCGGACGATTTTGGATGAAGAATGCCATGCACGGGACACAAAAAGTAGGGGTTTCCCTCGCTATCTTTGCACGTGCCCCGCTACTTTATCGAATTGGCTTACAAAGGTTCTGCCTACCACGGCTGGCAGATTCAACCCAACGCCATTACGGTCCAGGAACGCCTCAACAAAGCCCTTTCCACCCTCACCCGCGAGGAAATTGAAACCACCGGATGCGGTCGCACCGACACAGGGGTGCACGCCTCTATTTTTTATGCACACTTCGACCAGAAGTCACCCCTTGACAATCCCAAGCAACTGGTGTTTCAGCTCAACGCTGTTCTACCCTTCGATATCCGGGTAAGGGAAATCCATCCGGTTGCAGAAAATGCCCATGCCCGTTTTGATGCGACCTTGCGAAGCTACGGCTACTACATTTTCCGGAAACCCGGGCCATTCCTTCACGGGCTGGGATGGCACTTCAACCGCACACTTGACGTGGATGCCATGAACGAGGCGGCCAAACTATGCCTTGATCATATGGACTTCGCCTGCTTCGGAAAGCATGGAGGACAACAGCACACCAACCTGTGCACCGTTTCCGAGTGCCGTTGGGAAGACCTTGGAAGCACCCTTCGTTTTACCGTCAGCGCAAACAGATTTCTCAGGGGCATGGTGCGTGCCATGGTAGGCAGTTTCATCGATATCGGTGAACACAAATCGAGTATCGAAAACTTTCAGAATATTTTGCAGTGCAGAGACCGAAAACTGGCCGGTGAATCCGTTCCTCCCGAAGGTCTTTTCCTGGAAGAGATCCGTTATCCTTACCTGCCCGACCAACGCGTAAGCCCGTTCAACCCATGAGTAATTCCGGAAAAGCCTTTGACCTGCATATTCTGGGGAGAATCCTGCGTTTCGCGGAACCCTACAAAAAGATCCTCGCGGCATCGGTTGTTCTGACCATCGCGCTCGCCCTACTTACGCCCATCCGCCCGTTGATCACCCAATTCACGCTGGACAAACTGGTCGCGACGGGAGACGAGCCCGGGTTGATCCGGATGACCCTCTTCATGCTGGGCGTATTGATTTTTCAGTCCTTCCTCCAGTACCTGCACACCTGGAATACGAACCTCCTCGGACAAAACGTTGTCCGGGACTTGCGCTACACGTTGTTTGAGAAAATGATGCATTTCCGGATTCCCTACTTCGACCGCACACCGGTCGGGACCGGGGTCACACGAAGCGTATCAGACATGGAAACCATCGCCGATATTTTTTCTGAAGGGGTGATCGTCATCATCGGCGACCTACTCCAGCTTATCGTCATCATCGCGGTCATGTTCGCGGTGGATTGGCGCCTGGCCCTGATCAGTCTGAGCACCGTCCCATTGCTGATCATCGCCACCAACATCTTCAAAAACAGGATCAAAACCACCTTCACCGAAGTACGGAACCAGGTGGCCGCCCTGAACACCTTTGTACAGGAGCACCTGACCGGAATGCGCATCGTTCAGGTTTTCGGCAGAGAGGATGAAGAGTACAAACGCTTTATAGAAATCAACGACAAGCACCGCAAGGCGAACAACCGTTCCGTGTGGTATTACTCGATTTTCTTCCCCGTAGTGGAGATTCTTTCGGCCATCAGTATCGGACTCATTGTGTGGTGGGGAGCAGGCGGAATCATCACCCAGGACGTGACCTTCGGGAACCTGGTGGCTTTCATCATGTACATCAACATGCTTTTCAGACCGATCCGCGAACTGGCCGATAAATTCAATACCCTGCAA
>JAULUX010000290.1:0-9623 GCA_032111385.1 Bacteroidia bacterium | reverse complement strand
TTGTCGTTGGATGATGTGAAGAAACAAAACCCGGAGGCTCCGCTGTACAAGAAGTATTTCATGCACGGCACTTCGCATTTCCTGGGTCTCGATGTGCACGATATCGGCGACCGTTACCAGCCCATGCAAGCCGGAATGGTGTTCACCTGCGAACCAGGCATTTACATTCCGGAGGAGGGACTCGGTATTCGTCTCGAGAACGATATTCTCGTGACGTCGAAAGATCCTGTCGATCTGATGGCGTCCATTCCCCTGGAGATCGAGGACGTGGAGGAGATCATGCGCGAGGCTGCCGCCACCAGGCAACACGCCTGAAAGTGTGTTTCTTCAACACAATTCACCGGCGTTGAGTCTGCCGGAGATCGTGTTGATAAGGATGTCTGATGAATCAACCCCAAACCCGGGTGCCTTCCGTGCAGTTCCTGCACATCTCGACTTCACTGCGCGAGCGTAATACTGTCCGTCTGAATCCATTGTAGGCCGGACTTCTCCAGACCTCTTCAAAGTCGTGTTCCTTTAAACTGCCCATGGGGTGCTCGGCGTCCTTGTCGAAACAACAGGGTACGACCGTTCCATCCCAGGTGATGACACAACTGTGCCACAACTTCCAGCAATGGTTCAGTAGTTTGTTTTTGATTTCCCATTTGCCGTCAGCACCCTTTCGGTACCTGCTGTATCGGTCATGGTCCGGTATTAAATCACTCCCATTTTCATAATCATAAATCTGAGCTGTCTTGAAAGCGATCTCGTCCACTCCGGTTTCTTTCATCAATTGTTTCACCTCTTCCATCTGGTGCTCATTCGGTTTCACCACCAGGAACTGGAAAATCACATGCGGTGTTCGGGAGTTCAGCTCGCGTTTCCAGCGGACGATTTTTTTCGCTCCTTCCAGAACTTTTTCCAGCTTGCCACCGATACGGTACTGCTCGTAAACCTCCTGAGTGGTGCCGTCTATGGAAATGATCAGTCGGTCGAGCCCGGACTCCACTGTTTTCCGGGCCTGTTCATCAGAAAGGTAATGGGCGTTGGTGGAGGTGGCGGTGTAAATTCCTTTTGACGAAGCGTAACGGACCAGTTCAGTGAAGGAGGGATGCAGATACGGTTCACCCTGGAAGTAGAAGATCAGGTACCACAGTTTGTCCGATAATTCGTCAATCCATTTGCGATAGGAATGGTCTTCAAGCATCCCCGTCGGTCGGGTAAATGACCTTAGTCCACTGGGACATTCCGGACAGCGCAGGTTGCAGGAGGTGGTTGGTTCGATGGAAACCGCAATGGGTTGGCCCCAATGAATCATCCGTCCGCTGATTCGGGAAAGCTGGTAGCTGGAAAACACTGAAATTGCATTCCAGATCCGCCCGGGAGTGGCTTTAGAAAGCATATTCAGTATGTCGGCCGGTTTCCGATTCATTGTCGTAAAAGTAAGTCAAACCAACCATCGATTTTCATTGCCGTTTGCGGATTGAGGCTTGGCGCTTTTGATTAATTTTACCTACCCGTTATTTCTGCATGGTGTTCCATGCCCGGAATTTCAATCGAAACACAATGAAAGGGATTATTCTTGCCGGTGGATCCGGCACCCGTTTACACCCGCTGACTATTGCGGTGAGCAAACAACTTATGCCGGTGTACGATAAGCCGATGATTTATTATCCCCTGAGCGTGCTGATGATGGCAGGGATACGGGAAATCCTGATCATCACCACGCCACATGACCAGGAGGTGTTTCAACGACTGCTCGGTGACGGGAAGTCACTCGGTTGCTCATTCAGCTATGCAGTGCAGGAAGTGCCTAACGGTCTCGCACAGGCGTTTGTGATCGGGAAATCGTTCATCGGTAATGATAAGGTCGCTTTGATACTCGGTGACAATATTTTTTATGGTACCGGTCTGCAGCAACTGATGCAAGACAATAGCGATCCCGATGGGGGAGTGGTTTTTGCCTACCACGTTTCCGACCCTGAGCGCTATGGTGTGGTCGAATTCGACAAAAAAAACAATGCCATCAGCATCGAGGAAAAGCCGGAGCGGCCCAAATCGAACTATGCCGTTCCCGGATTGTATTTTTATGACAACGATGTCGTCCGAATTGCCGAAAGCCTGCTTCCAAGCCCCCGCGGCGAATACGAGATCACGGATGTGAACAAGGCTTATCTTTCCTCCGGCCGACTGAAAGTCGGTATCCTCGATAAAGGAACCGCCTGGCTGGATACCGGCACCTTTGCCTCTTTGATGCAGGCTGCTCAATTTGTTCAGGTGATCGAGGAGCGGCAGGGTTTGAAAATCGGCTGTATCGAAGAGGTCGCCTACCGAATGGGTTTCATCACTTCTTCTGAGCTTCGGCGTTTGGCGGATCCACTTATAAAAAGCGGCTATGGCAAATATTTGCTATCCGTTGCAGCCGAAGGTGAGTGATATTCCCGGTGTTTTCAAATTTGTTTTTCTTGCCAGTATAGACGAAGAAATGCAGCAGTCCCAGATCGGGTTCACTAACTTGTGGTTCTGAGGGATTTGGCCTAATTTTGTTAGGATTCACCCGTAGTACGGCTAGTTTGGTGCTTCCGCTACGGTTTCGAGAAAAGATGAGGATGCAGAAAAAAATTCTTGTAACAGGCGGTGCCGGGTTCATTGCCAGCAATCTTGCGGGGCAATTGGCCGAAAACCCTGCAAATGAAGTTGTCATCGTTGATAATCTTCAGACCGGAGATTTCTCGAAGATTCCGGTATCTATGCATGACAACGTCCGGTTCATCAAATCCGACGTCAATAATTTCAATGATATTTCCACCATTTTCTGTTCTTTTTCTTTCGATTATGTCTTCCACTATGCCGCGACGGTAGGGGTGAAGCGGACCCTGGCCAATCCGATCATGGTACTCAACGACTTGAACGGAATCAAGAACGTGCTTGATTTGTCCAAGAATACAGGCGTGAAGAGGGTGTTTTTCTCTTCGAGTTCCGAAGTGTACGGTGAGCCTGTTGAATTCCCCCAGAACGAATACACTACTCCGCTCAATTCCAGATTGCCGTATGCCATCGTCAAGAATGTCGGAGAGGCTTACCTGAGAGCATATTATCAGGAATTTGGTCTGGAATACACGATTTTCAGGTTCTTCAATACCTACGGACCCAAGCAGAGCACCGACTTTGTGATGTCGAAATTTCTTCAGGCTGCACTCCATGGAAAGGATATCACGATCTACGGAGATGGCAGTCAGACCCGGACTTTTTGTTATATCGACGACAACATCGATGCTACACTGAATGCATTTTACAACAACCAGGCGGTAAATGATGTGGCGAACATCGGAAGTGATTTCGAAATATCCATCCTCGACCTCGCTCATAAGATCATCGAGATCTCCGGTTCTCCCTCGAAGATTGTTTTTCTTCCTGCATTGAAGGAGGGGGATATGACCCGTCGTTGCCCGGATATCAACGTGATGAAAAGTCTGCTTCAACGTGAAATGACGCCGCTTGAGCAAGGTATACGTAATCTCATCGCCAACCGGCAATCAATTGCAGTTTGATGACTAGTTCCGTTGAGCAGATACTTCACTTAGTCGAAGAGGCGATACATCGTCTGGAGTTCCCTAATCAGCCCACCAACCTTTACGAGCCTATTCGCTACACGCTGGGTTTGGGAGGAAAACGGATGAGACCTGTACTCGTGGTATTGGCCCATGAAATGTTCGGAGGCAATTCGGCGGATGCGATGCCGGCGGCAATGGCAGTTGAAGTGTTTCACAATTTCACGCTTTTGCACGATGACCTGATGGACAAGGCCCCTCTTCGTCGCGGTAAATCAACTGTTCATCACAAATGGAGTCCCGAAATAGCCATCTTGTCCGGAGATGCCATGTTCGTCAAATCCTGTCAACTGATTTCGCAATGTCGGTCTGCTCGTAAGGAGTCAGCTTTGCAAATCTTCCTTTCAACCGCCATGGAAGTGTGCGAGGGTCAGCAATATGACATGGATTTCGAACAGATGGATACGGTCACTGTTCCCCAATACCTGGATATGATCCGGCTAAAGACGGCTGTTCTTCTGGGTGCAAGCCTCTCTATCGGTGCAACACTTGCAGGGGCCGACGAAAGGGACGTCCAAAATCTCTACGACTTCGGTGTGAATCTCGGCACCGCTTTCCAGTTGCAGGACGACATTCTTGACGTGTTCGGTGATGAAGAGAAATTCGGGAAGCAGGTTGGTGGAGACATCCTGGCCAACAAGAAGACGTTTTTACTGCTCAGAGCTTTCGAAAAAGCGAAAGTGGAAGACCTGGAGAATTTGCATTTCTGGATCCGTGGCAATACCTGGTCGGAGAAGCATACGGCTCAGGAAAAAGTTGCCGCTGTCAAATCGATTTATACCAACCTGGGAATCCGGGAAGAAGCGGAGCACAAGATGGACGAGTTATATAGCATTGCCGAAGACCGTCTTGATCAATTGCATTTGTCAGCCGAACAGACGACGGTTTTACGACAGTTGGCGAATCAACTGATGGAAAGGCAGCATTGATGCTTGCTTCGGCCTCTTGATCAGGAAAGTTGTGCGCTGCGTCCCAAATTCCGGAGGTGACGAATATGGGCGGCAATGGCATCCGTAACAGTGGGATACTCGATGTAGCGAATGTTGAATTCAGCGCATGTTTCTCGTACCAGTTTACTGATGGCGGGGTAATGGATATGGCTGATCTTGGGGAAAAGATGATGTTCCACCTGGAAATTCAACCCTCCCATGAACCAACTGACAATTTTGTTGTGGGTAGCGAAATTGGCAGTAGTCTGAACCTGGTGTAGCGCCCATTCCTGCTCTATTTTGTTGCTGCTGCTGTCCGGTGTTGGGAATTCCGTGTCCTCTACTACGTGGGCAAGTTGGAATACGACCGCAATGACCAGGCCGGTGACGAAGAGGATAGTGGCATAACCGATGACAGTGGCGATCACACCCTTGAAAAATATCGGAAGAATCAGAAATAGGGACAGATAGAGCAGTTTGGTCGCCCAGAATCCGATATGCTCGCTGAATTTCATCTTGCGTATTGGTGTCGGACCGATCCGATGAGTGAAGTATTTCTGGAAATCCATCCAGAAGATCCACATGAAGTAAGTTGCTCCATAAAGCAATACCCAGTACACATGCTGAAAGCGGTGGAACCAATAGTGCTTCTGGTGGGTGTTGACACGCATGAACGGTTGGATATCGATGTCATCATCGATCCCGTCGATGTTGGTGAAGGAGTGATGGACATGATTGTGCTTCACCTTCCACATGAAGCTGGAGCCTCCCATCAGGTTGAGCGACCAGGACATGAGGGTGTTGACCGTCTTGTTCTGGGAATAAGAACCGTGGGCTCCGTCGTGCATGATGTTGAACCCGATGCTTGCGAAGTTCAAACCCATCAGAATACACAATACGATTGATAACCAAACCGGTATCTGCACGAAAACCAGGAAGGTGTAAAGGATGATGATGGATGCCAGCAGAATTCCCGACTTCAGGTAAAGTCGGATGTTGCCTGTCGGCTTGATGTTGTGTTCCTTGAAGTAAGCCTCTGTGCGGGCTTTCAATGCATCGAAAAAAGGACTCGTTTTGTTGTTGAAGGTGACTTTAGCCATACTGAATTTGTACAAATGTAATCAGAACGGGTAAAAAACCGATTCCAATAGGAGATTAAATTGACATACTGTTCTGGTTATCAGTAATTAGCATTTGACCTTATTCTCTCTGATTTACCGGCTTTTCAGGGAGTTAAAGACTGATTTTGACGAGAAAGAGCTTTTTTTTGTGCTGGGCCGGCCCTAAAAATAGGTTTTCGTCTACCTGTTTGCCGAAGCGGGGCATGAGGGCGAATTGTTCACCCGCCCCGGCAGAACGGATAGCCTGAGTGGTGCCATCCGGGCGAACCGATTTGAGAAAAAGTTCACTGTATCTACCCGGATTGCGTCCGTAAACCAATATCAGCTCGTCCGGTAACAATAAAGTGTTGAACGAAGAGAATAAACCCTCGTCATCGAGAGATCGCTGTTCTTTCTCAATAACCTGGCTCCAATCGGTGGTGCCATCCGGATTCACCGAGAGGATGACGATGTTGTCGAAGTGATACTCAATGCGTCGGTTATAGGTCTGAGTGAAATAGTCGTAAAAAGCAGTTTCACTGATGGTGATGGACTCTGAGATCAGTAACAAACCGCCGTCACTTCTCGCCCATAACCTTCGAATCGGGTATTCATCTAAACCGATGCTACCTCCGGAATTCCGGCGCCCTATGAGTTTCTTTTGTTCATCAAGACTGATACGCCCCCGAATAGTCTGAAGCTCCTTCAGCGTGTCAAGTGAAAGCTGCCCGCAAAGCAGACTTACTCCGGAATAGGAGGTGTTGTCGCTGATGAACCCCGCAAGGAGAAGCCGGCTGTTTTTGCGGTCATGGACCACCGCAGCCTCCTGCATGGATTGATTTTCCGTGTTGAATGAGAAGGAGGAAATCGCATTTTTGGAAAGGTCAAAGACGTGCAAACTGAATGTGGAGGATTCTTCACGTTTTCGTCCCGGAATACTAACCGGTCTGCTGGCCAGGCAATAAAACCGGGCCTCGTCCAGCAATCCCCAATCACCGATGGACGAGAATTCGCCGCTTCCCGATAGCGACCAATTCCTTTGCCAGATCGGGCGGAAGGTACTATCCGATGCACAGGCGTGGATCTGTATTCCCGATTCATCACGCTCTGCAAAGGCAATAACGAAGAGGTCGTTCTCTGGTGATGTGAGTGATTTGACACCGCCGAATGAACTGCCTTTCTTGTAGGGCTGGGAATAGACGAGTTGTTCTCGCACCGTTTGCTCACCGTTTGCATTGAACACCTGCATGAAAAATTGCATTTCTCCGGTACCCTTGCTGCTTACACGGGTGATGCAGGCTACTTTGCCTTGAAAGACGAAACAGGCATCAACATCCCCACTTGCAGGAATCGGATTCTGGGGTTTCTTCCATTTGAGGCGCAGATCGGTTCCGAAAAAGCAAATTTCATTTTTGCGCAGGCGCAGTCCTGTCCGTGTTCGTTCGTTGTCGATTGGAAGGTTGCTGAGAAGAACATAGTAGCCATCATCTCCATTCCCCAGCACCTTTGCGAACTCCATGCCGTCTTTGTCCAGGTTCTCGGGTGATAATAGGAATCCCTGGCCATTTGCAGTCGTTACAGACAGTGCGAGGAGTGCCGAGAAAACGAGCGCGACAGATGAAGTTCTAAGCATGCGGCTCGTTCAGACCGACAAACGGGTTATGTTTCTTTTCATAGCCGATGGTTGTGTGGTCGCCATGGCCGGGGTGGACAACTGTTGAATCCGGCAGTTTGAAAAGTCCATCGCGGATGCTAGCCATCAGTGTCTCGAAATCCCCTCCGGGGAGGTCGGTTCTACCGATACTCTGCTTGAAGATGACATCTCCACCGATGAGCAATTCGCTACCGGCATGGTAGAAACAGACGCTTCCCGGACTATGTCCCGGTGCGAACAGAATTTCGAGCGTGGTTTCACCGAAGGAGAGTGAGTGACCGGGTGTAAGGAACGCAACGGCTTCGGGTGAAGGCTCGACCTGTATTCCGAAAGCTACGCCCACCTGTGGAGCGGAAGAAAGGATCGCCGACTCCAGATGATGGATCTCGGGGTTCAATGCATAGGTTCGCGCAACAAATGCGTTTCCCAGGACGTGGTCGATGTGGCAATGGGTGTTGAGCAGACGTACAGGCTCAAGTTTGTTGTCGGCGATGTATTGTGTTAGTACGTGCTGTTCAGCCAGGGTGTGGCAACCGGGATCGATGATGACACAGGCACCGGTATCGTCTGAAAGGACATAGGTGTTCTCCTGAAAGGGATTGAATGTGAATCGGTGGAGGCGCATTTCAGTCGGTTTTTTTAGACGGTTTGTATCCCGAGCCGGTCAGTATGTCCTGCGCATTGCGCGTTTCAAATAAAGACTTCAGGTCGGTCTCGGGTCGGCTCTTCATATAGGCCCTCACGATTTTCCAGCCGATGAAAGGACCCAGTCGTGCAGGGGCTTCTTTTGGGAAACCACTGGTTGTGTTTCCATCCTGGATGTATTTCAGATAGATCTTCGGATTTGTATTATAAATTAACTTCTTTTCGATGAAAAACGTCCAAAGCTCTTTTTCATGGTTTTCTGCCCAGGTAAGCTGGGTTTCCGAGAAACCGGTTTTGATGGTGTCGTGTGTTTCAGGTGAAAGTACGTCCATGGCGTAGAGTGCTTTTCCCTGGTAGATCATTTGGGACAGGCAGTTTACTTGGGCTGAATCGTCGAAGTATTCACTGTCCAGCCATCCCCTTACAAGGTCGTTGACGATGAACTCACGTCTGAATTTCTTGACCATGTAAAGCGGCAACTCCAGGGAGGGATAGTATTTGTAATCCTGCCCGAGGTAAAAGTGTAGTCCGATTCCCAACACACTGTCCAAAGTCATCACGTTGCTCGAGAAGGGAGAAATATAACAAACCAATTGTGGTGCAGTCCGTCCGGGGAACGCCATTTCATAGCGTTTCATCACTCCTGACAATTCAATTTCGAGTTCTTCAAGATCATCGAATTCTTTCTGGCACGCTACATTCACCTCCCGTATGTATTTATCACCCAGGTATTGACTTAAATTGAATGCGATCTCGGCGTTGGAAGGCGCTGTATCCCCCGGTGGAATGATCCCGGCCAGCTGTGTGCACCACAATTCAAAGAACTTTCCATAATCGCTCCGGAGCTTTTGGACATCTTCTGGTTTTACTGGAATTCCCAATCCTCCGATCCGGCGGTCGAAACGGTCGAATTTCACCGGTTCGATTTCTTCTTCAATGGCAATCGGGTCGGGTGTATCCGCAGCCCGTTGGGAGTCGTTGCACCCTGCCAAACCCACAAGGAGGATGATGAATAGGGAGTGCCGGAATTTGAGTATCATTGCAGGGTAAAAATACGAACATGCGCAGATTATTATTCTTCCTCCCAATACTTGTGTTTGCACAAACCGCTCTAGGCCAGGATCAGAAATTTCATTTTGGTCTGAAAATCATCCCAAGTATGGCCTGGATTAAACCGGATCTGAAAAGTGTAGAACGTGAAGGACGTAACCTTGGTTTTGGATACGGTGTTCAGACCGAATTCAAACTGCAGGAGAATTATGTCATTTCTAGCGGAGTACAGGTGAATTATCGTGGAGGCTCACTGAAGCATGAATTTAAAGTTGATTCAATTAGCACGGCATCCAGTACCATCGATTACCGCATGCAGTACATTGAAATACCGGTGACGCTCAAGATGATGACCAACGAGATTCACAAGATCCGTTATTACGGGCAGTTTGGTTTTTCCCCCGGATTCAACATCCGCTCCAAAACCGATCCAGCGTTGAGCGAAGAAGATGATGATTTCAGCGATTACACCAACAAGCTGAACATGAACATGATCATCGGTGCAGGTATTCACTACACCATCAGCGGATCTACGGTCATTTTCGCCGGAATTGAGTTCAATAACGGCTTTATCAACATTTTCGACAAGGATAGCAAAGACCTTCCTTGGTCTGACGGTGTTAAATCCAAGGGTGTTACAAACACGCTCGGATTG
>JAULUX010000289.1:0-3264 GCA_032111385.1 Bacteroidia bacterium | reverse complement strand
TTCCCTTATCGCCATACATCTGTTCGCTTTCCATGAAAATCACCGGATCGTCGTCGCGGATGGCGGATTTCAGCAAGCCTTTGGCATCGGCCGGATTGGAGGGAACAACCACTTTCAATCCCGGACAGTTGGCATACCAGTTTTCAAATGCCTGACTATGCTGGCTGCTGAGCATGCCTGCAGAGGCGGTTGGACCACGGAAAACGATGGGGACATGGAAGTGCCCTCCACTCATACTCATCATCTTGGCCGCAGAATTCACGACCTGGTCGATGGCGACCAGCGAGAAGTTGAACGTCATGAACTCGATCACCGGACGAAGGCCGTTCATGGCAGCTCCGACTCCGATGCCGGCAAAACCCAGTTCGGCAATAGGCGTATCGATCACCCGGCGGGGACCGAATTCATCGAGCATACCCTGGCTCACTTTATAGGCTCCATTGTAAAGGGCTACCTCCTCCCCCATCAGGAACACACGTTCATCACGACGCATTTCTTCACTGAGGGCTTCCCTCAAGGCTTCACGGAATTGGATTTCTCTCATTGCACAGGTCTGGTTCGGTTCACAAAAATAAGTGTTTTCAGTGGCCAAGGTATCCGTTTTGCATTTCGGAGATTGCAGACTTGGCGGATTACCGGGGATTCAATCAGCCAGATTCTCCAAATAGGATTCCAGCTCCGACCGGGTATGCAAGTTTTTCTGTTCCATGGCCAAGACCCTACCGGCTTCAAAAACAGAGCGTGCGGATGCGGTATCACCCGAAATCGCCAGGAGGTGACCGAGCTGATAATACAGAGGCAGGTAAGTGGGATGGCTTTCTTGCAGTGATTGCAGCAATCGGACCGCTTCGGACTCCTGCCCGGGAATGGCCGCATGCTCCAGGGCCAGTGCATAGTGAGGAAACGGGTCGTCGGGTTGCTCCTGAATCATTTCCTCCAGCAGCTTCATTCGGACGGTGTTTTGCATGCACCGAAAATACATGCAACAAGCTTTTGAAATGTCTGCAATTCACCTCTTTCGTATTGGCTTTTTAAGCCGTTTGGAGTACGTTTGCACCCTGAATTGTACAGAGCATGAACATCCTTGTCTGCATCAGCCATGTGCCTGATACCACCACGAAAATCACTTTCACCGACGACCACAAACAGCTGAATACCAACGGAATACAATTCATCATCAATCCATACGACGAAATCGCCCTGACCCGCGCCCTGGAACTCACCGAAGCTTCCGGCGGATCGGTGACGGTTATCCATGTAGGAGATGCCACCACAGAACCCACCTTGCGCAAGGCACTTGCGATTGGTGCAACAGATGCGGTAAGGATAAATTCAACGCCGCGCGACGCTTATTTCGTAGCCGGACAAATCGCGCATTATGCTAAGGGAAAGGCATACGACCTTGTTCTGACCGGCCGAGAATCCATTGATTACAACGGTGGCCAGGTTGCATCCATGGTTGCAGAACTACTCGACATCCCGGCCGTGAGTGTCGTCAAATCCCTACAGATTGATGGTAGCCAGGCTACCCTCGAACGTGAAATTGAAGGAGGCAAGGAAATCCTGAACTGTCCCCTTCCATTGGTTGCAAGCGCCACTGAGGGCATGGCAGAACCCCGCATTCCCAATATGCGGGGCATCATGAGCGCCCGTACAAAACCATTGGTAGTTCATGAACCTGTAGAAATCCCTTCCTTGCAGGCCATCAATGGTTATGACAAACCGGCTTCACGAAGCCAGGTGAAGCTCGTCGACGCGGAGCAGGTCCGCGCCCTTGTTGATATGCTACACAACGAAGCAAAGGTTATCTGAATTTAATCGCAAGAACTATGTCCGTACTCCTTTACGCCGAAAACTCAGGTGGGAAATTCAAAAAATCCACCTTCGAAGCCGCCAGTTACGCTACGGCTATAGCCGGGCTGCTGAATACCGAAATGGTAGCCGTGTCCATCGGAAATGTGTCAAAGGACGAGTTATCAAAACTCGCACAATACGGTGCAACCCGCATCCTCACTGTCGACCAGGACCAGTTGAAAAGCTTCGTCAACCAGGCATATGCCTCCATCGTAGCCGAAGCCGCAAGATTTGCCGGCGCGAATACGGTAATCGTGTCCGCCTCTTTCAGTGGAAAGGCCCTTGCCCCGCGCATCGCCGTTAAATTGAAGGCGGGTTACGTGGATGGAGCAGTGACATTGCCCGACACCTCTGCCGGATTCACTGTTCGCAAAGGAGCTTTCTCCGGAAAAGCATTCGCCGACGTCAACCTGACCAGTGAATACAAAGTGATCAGCCTTGTGCCCAATTCCTACAAGGTTGATCCTCGCCCGGTTCCTGTCGCCATCGAGGCATTCAGTCCGTCTATCAAAGAATCCGATTTCCGCACCATGGTGAAGGAAATCGTGAGGGCAGCCGACAAGGTATCCTTACCGGAAGCTGAAATAGTCGTTTCCGGAGGCCGCGGGCTGAAAGGACCTGAAAACTGGGGAATGGTTGAAGAACTGGCCGGCCTTCTGGGTGCTGCCACCGCTTGCTCAAAACCCGTCAGTGATGCACACTGGCGCCCGCACAGCGAACACGTAGGACAAACCGGAATTGCGGTCAGCCCGAACCTGTATATCGCCATTGGCATCTCCGGAGCCATCCAGCACCTGGCCGGAGTCAGCTCCTCCAAAACCATCGTGGTCATCAACAAAGACCCCGAAGCCCCCTTCTTCAAGGCAGCCGATTACGGCATTGTCGGCGACGCTTTCGAAATCATTCCCCGCCTGATTGAAGCGGTCAAACAGTTCAAGTCGGCTCATGCCTGATATTTTCTAATTTCACCCATCGGGGTTCATGAAAAAAATAAAACTCGAAATCATCGGCCTTTCCTTCAGCCAGACGCAAACCGGCGCCTACGCCTTGATTTTGGGTGAAGAAGAGGGCACCAGACGCCTTCCTATTATCATCGGTGGCTTCGAGGCTCAGGCCATCGCCGTGGAACTGGAGAACATGCAACCCTCCCGACCCTTGACCCACGATCTGTTCCGGAACTTCGCAATCGAATTCAACATCAGTATCGACGAGGTTGTCGTGTACAACCTGAAGGAGGGGATTTTTTATTCCAAGCTCATCTGCACGAATGAAGCAGGGGAAGTTAAGGAAATCGATGCCCGCACTTCGGATGCCATCGCCATGGCCGTCCGGTTCAACTGCCCCATTTACACTTATGAGTTCATCCTTTCCTCCGCCGGAATGGTCCTGGAGGAAAATGACGAGGCCGAA
>JAULUX010000288.1:0-2211 GCA_032111385.1 Bacteroidia bacterium | reverse complement strand
TGAAAAGGGAAGGAACCGGGGGGCGTATCTCCATTCCCAATGCCATCAGTGATTTCCAAACCGATTCACTGCTTCCGGTGGAGATCAGCACCGCATCGAATTCCCCTTGCGAATCATCGTCGAATTTCAATGACCAGCGATTCGATTCACTTTGCTTCAAAGTTTTCAATCCCGTTTTCCGATGAAGCAAAACACCATTGCTTTGTGCTTCGCTAAGGAACAGATCGATGATTGTTTGGGAGGAATCCGTGACGGGAAACATACGTCCATCCTCTTCGGTTTTCAAGTCTACACCGCGGTCTTCAAACCATTCCACTGTTTGTGCCGGGCCGAAGCGGCTGAACGCTCCGATGAGTTCAGGGTTGCCTCGGGGATAGTTTCGGATCAGCTCACGGGCTTCAAAGCAGGCATGGGTGACGTTGCAGCGACCGCCTCCCGACACCTTGACTTTGGCAAGCACCTGAGCGCTCTTTTCGAAGAGGTGAACTTCGGAATCCGGCCTAAGTTCACGGAGTCGGATGGATGCAAAAAAGCCTGCGGCTCCTCCCCCGATGATGGCGAATTTCATAAGTGGATTTCAAGAAGATCAATTCCTGAACATCTTCTCCGAGGGGATGATATCGACCTTGGTGACCTTCAGCGGATAGGTGCTCACCACTTCGTCTTCGGCCAGTATCTCATCGGTCAATACAGCCTTCAACGCATTGCTGTAGCTCATGGGAGAAGGCCGATTCTCCAGGAGACTCCCCGCGAGCGGTTTGGCTTCACTGACATCGGTGACGATGGCGATGTAAAAACTCTTGGTCTGCCAGTACTTGCGCATCGCCCTGTTCACGTCTTCGATGGTGCATCTTTCAAGCAGGGCGTTCAGTTCGGTCAACCAGTCGACCCGGCGGTAGAAGCGACTGTCCATCAGGTATCCCAGTTGCTGTTCTGTCGTTTGGGCATAGAGCTTTACGTAGGATTTCAGGAAAGTCTTGGTCAGGTCGAAATCTTCCTGAGAAAGTCCGCCCTCGATGAGCTTTTCCATTTCGCGAATGGCCATCCGCAAAGCGAAATGCGCATGACCGACCTCGATGCTGCTTAACTCGCTGTATTGACCTTTCAGGCTTTGGGCAGTCTGTACCGGACGCAGCCACATGGAAAAATAATTGGATGAGCGGGGATAACCGGGGCGGGGCAACATGTTCCCTCCACCGTTTTGATACCATTCGATATAGGTGTAGTCGCCGTAGTTCATCGAACGTTGCTCGCGGATCTTTTGGTACAACCTGGAGTAGGATTTACGGTGTTCCCCCAGCCAGCTGTTGGCGATCATCAAAGCGGCAAAATCATCATTGGAACGGGTGATCTCCATGGGGAATCCGGCAAAGATCGCCGAGCCGAGTGTGTTCGGTTTGGTGATGATCTCCACTTCGATGCCTTCCGGCTGCCGTGGGTTGGGTTGCTGCACTTCCGGCGCCGGTTTACCATCGGGTAAAGCCTCCATGTCTTTCCGGATCGACGTAAGTTGCTGATCCGAATAACTGCCGGCCAGTCCGATCATCACGTTGTTCCGGTTGAACATGCTGCGGTAATGCGCAATGGCATCTTCCAGGGTGATGCTTTTCACCCCGTTGGAGGTTCCGGCAACAGGATGCTGATAGGCTGTTCCCCTGAAGAGCAGGTGTTCGAGTGCTTTTTTGGAGTACTCTTCATCGGAAGAGGTACGGATCACCTCGTCGATGTAATTCTGCTGGTTGGATTTCACCCGCTTGAAATCTTCCACATCGAAGCGGGGATTCAGCATCAGGTCCCGGATCACCGGATAGAAACGGTCGAAATGGTCCTTGTGCATGGAAAAGGTGAAGATGGACACCTCTTTGTCCACGGAGGCTCCCATGCCGGCGGCCCAGGGATAGATCAGGTCGCTGATCTGTGTGCTGGTGTACTGCTTGGTTCCGCCTTCGGTGATCAGGGATGCGGTCATGTCGGTGAGGCCCTCCTTCCCGGCCGGATCAGACAGGGATCCATTCCGGAACATGAACTTGATGACAATCTTGTCCGACCCGGGTTGACGCAATTCGACCACGTCGATGGCTTGCGATAGAAATGGAAACGCAAAGAGGAGTATGGCAATGAGGGATTGTTTCATGGGATAAGTCTTCACGTTTATTTAACTGGACACTTTTCGGCAGGTGAAATGGTGGCGATGGTCAATCCCGCAGGTAC
>JAULUX010000287.1:0-22900 GCA_032111385.1 Bacteroidia bacterium | reverse complement strand
GCCTGGATCACGTCTCCGGGTCTGCGATCGGTTTTCTCTACCGGTAGCCTGACGCCTGTAGTCCGCTCGAATGCACTAACGACTTCAAGAACTGATCGTCCCCTGCCGGTGCCGATATTAAAGACTTCAAAGGACGATGCATTCGGTATGGACATAAGGCGTTTTACAGCGGCGACATGCGCACGCGCAACGTCCACCACATGAATGTAATCGCGGATGCAGCTGCCGTCGGGAGTGGGGTAATCGGTGCCGTATACGCTCAACTTCGGCCGAAGTCCTGCAGCGGTCTGAGTGATCACCGGAAAAAGATTCAGCGGTGCACCGACCGGGTATTCCCCGATGGCACAAGTCGGGTGGGCACCTACCGGATTGAAATAGCGCAGGCAGATGATATGAAGCTTCTCGGGTTTGCTGCAGTCGTGAAGAATGTCTTCACCGATGCGCTTCGTGTTGGCATAGGGGCTTTCCGCTTTCTTCAAAGGTGTGGTTTCCCGCACCGGGAGTTCTGCAGGCTCGCCATATACAGAGCAGGATGAAGAGAACACGATCCGGGTTGTCCCCGATGCCTTGCAGGCTTCGAGCATGTTCATCAAACCTCCGAGGTTGTTTCGGTAATAATCAAGTGGCATATCCACACTCTCGCCAACAGCCTTCAGTGCGGCGAAGTGAATGACGCCGTCGGCTTTTGCTTTACGGAAAAGTTGATTGAGGCCCTCTTTGTCCAGCAGATCCAGCTTGACGAATTCAGGACGCTCGCCGGTGATCTGTTCGATGGCATCGATGACCTCGCGCCTTGAATTCGAAAGGTTGTCTATTATGATTACACGATAGCCGGCTTGCTGCAATTCCACCACTGTGTGGCTTCCGATATACCCGGTTCCGCCGGTTACGATGATGGTTTTGCGATCTCCCATTGGGGTGGTGGTATGCCGATGGGTTATAAGCTCCAGTACTTCAGGTTCTGGATTTTTCCGCGTAGGATACCTTTCAGGTCGACGATCAAAGCATCCTCACACGTCAACTTGCGGAAATCGGTTTCTTCAAGATTCTTGTATTCGCAGTGGTTGACTGCAACAACAACGGCGTCATAATCATTGCCCGGATCCTTGATCAGGGAAAACCCGTATTCGGCTTCAAGCTCTTCGCTATCTGCACGAGGGTCGATCACATCGACAGATACACCGTATGACTTGAATTCGTTGATCACATCAGCGACTTTGGAGTTGCGGATATCTTCGACATCTTCCTTGAAAGTGGCTCCCATGACCAATACCTTGCATTTGCTCAGGTCCTTGCCCATACCGATGAGCTTCTTGACCGTTTGCTTGGCCACGTAGAATCCCATCGAGTCGTTTACAAAGCGTCCCGAGGTGATGACCTGCGAGTGGTAACCCAGTTCCTGCGCCTTGTAGGTGAGGTAGTAGGGGTCGACGCCGATACAGTGTCCGCCCACTAAGCCAGGCATGAAACGGAGGAAATTCCACTTGGTTCCCGCAGCTTCAAGTACTTCGTAGGTGTTGATGCCCATCTTGTTGAAGATGATGGACAATTCGTTCATCAAGGCGATGTTTACATCACGCTGGGTGTTTTCGATGATCTTGGCTGCTTCTGCCACCTTGATGGAGCTGGCTTTGAATACGCCTGCTGCTACTACGATTTTATACACCTCGGCGATGTGCTCAAGTGCTTCAGCATCAGAACCGGAGACCACTTTGGTGATCTTGGCAAGGGTGTGTTCCTTGTCGCCCGGATTGATCCGCTCGGGGGAGTATCCCACTTTGAAATCGATTCCGTGTTTTAGTCCGCTCAGCTCTTCGAGGACCGGTATGCAATCTTCCTCCGTACATCCGGGGTAGACGGTTGATTCGAATACCACATAGTCGCCCTTCTTCAATACCTGTCCGATGGAACGGGTCGCTCCCAGAAGCGGCTTCAGGTCCGGTAGATTATGTTCGTCGATCGGCGTGGGTACGGCCACGATGAAAAAGGAGGCCTCCTTCAATTCGTCGAGCGAATCGGTGAAGCGGATATCGGTTCCCTGGAATACCTCAGAAGACAATTCTCCGCTGGGATCGATCCCTTGCCGCATCAGTCCGATGCGGTTGGTGTTGATATCGAATCCGATGACGGAGATCTTGCGAGCAAACTCAAGGGCGATGGGTAGCCCCACATAGCCAAGGCCGATGACGGCCAGTTTCTTCTTCTTATTGATCAGTTCATTGTGCATGGTGCAATCGGATTTCCGGTTTTTCATTCCGGCGTAATGCATAGATACGTTCGATGATGTCTACAACTTTCATTCCCTCCAGTGCATTGGTGGTCATCGTCGTCCGGCCCTTCAGGGTATCGACAACGTTTTCGATGATGAAGTGATGGTTTGCTGCAGATCCTTTGTAGCTGCCGTAATCGTTGGCCGGACTTGCCGGCGGCAATTCCGGCATCGTGTAGCCTTTGATATGACAATATTCAACCTCGTTCATGTACTGGCCACCGATTTTGAGGCTTCCTTTCTCACCGATTACGGTGATGCTGCTTTCAAGGTTCGTGTCGTAAACCGATGTGGTGTAGTTCAGGCTTCCCATTCCACCGTTCAGGAAACGGAAATTCACAATGCCGGTGTCTTCGAAAGCGGTCGTTCCCCTGTGATTGAAATCGGCGAACACTCCATGAATGTCAGTGATGTCGCCGAACACCCAGTACATGATGTCGATGAAATGCGAGAATTGCGTGAAGAGCGTGCCGCCGTCCAGGTCCTGTGTGCCTTTCCAGCCACCGACTTTGTAGTACCTGTCGTCGCGGTTCCAGAAGCAGTTGAGCTGTACCAGGAAGATCTCTCCAAGGCGTTTTTCTTCGATGATCTCCTTGAGCCAGGCCGATGGAGGTGAATAGCGGTTCTGCATGACGCCGAACACGGTCCTGGAAGCTTGCAAAGCGGTGTGGATCACTTTTTCGCAATCCGCCCGTGTGATCGCCATCGGTTTTTCACAGACGACATGCTTTTGATGATCCAGTGCCACCAAAGAATGTCGGGCATGCAACCCGTTAGGTGTGCAAACGTTCACCACGTCGATTTCAGGCAGCGCGGCCAGCATGTCTTCCGGATTTTGGAAGAATGGGACGTCCTCAAGATCATGAGGAAGTGCCAGTTCGGCTTTGGGTCGGTTGTCGCAAAGTCCGACCAACCGGGCTTCGGGATGCCTGCGGATCATTTCCGCATGTCGCTTGCCGATGTGACCGCAGCCGATGACGGCGAAACAGATCGGCTGATTCGTTGTGGCGTTCATTAGGAGATTCGGCTGACAGTATTGTTCTTCAGTTGATAGGTTTGTCCGCTTTCCGGACAAACGGCGTTGCCTTCTGCGTCAAAACGGAGCTTGTGCCCATATTCGCTCATCCAGCCTACTTGCCTGGCAGGATTTCCGACGACCAGTGCGAAAGCCGGTACATGTTTGGTGACGACGGCGCCCGCTCCGATAAAGGCGAATTCACCGATGTCGTGTCCGCAGACAATGGTAGCATTGGCACCGATTGAGGCTCCCCGTTTCACCAGCGTCCGAGCGTATTGATTGCGCCTGTTGACTGCGCTGCGGGGGTTGGTGACGTTGGTGAAGACCATGCTCGGACCCAGGAAGACATCGTCTTCGCATTCGACACCGGTATAGATGCTGACGTTGTTTTGGACTTTCACGTTGTTGCCGAGTGTCACTCCGGGTGAGATCACCACGTTTTGACCAATGTTACAGTGATCCCCTATAGTGCAGTCAGGCATGATGTGGCTGAAATGCCATATGCGCGAGCCTTGTCCGATGCGGCAACCTTCGTCGATGACGGCTGTTGGGTGAGCCGTGAATCCTATGGACTGATTTTCACTCATGGTAGTTGTGAATGCTGGTGTGGACTTAATGCCGTTTCAATCGAATCGGTGTGCGGTTTTTTTCAGTTCTTCCGGTGGCAGGCTCCGGAAGTAGTCGTACGTTTTACGGAGGCCGTCTGCGCGGTTCACTTTCGGCTCCCAGGAAAGAACATCCCTTGCACGTGTGATGTCCGGTTGACGTTGCTTGGGATCATCCTGTGGCAAGGGATGCATGACCAGCTTCTGTTTCGTGCCCGTCAGCCGGATGATCTCTTCGCCGAATTCACGTATGGTGATCTCATCCGGATTGCCGATGTTGACAGGATAAGGATAGTCGCTGAGTAAGAGCCTGTAAATACCTTCAACGAGATCGTCCACGTAGCAGAATGAACGGGTTTGCGTTCCGTCACCGAATACGGTGAGGTCTTCTCCGCGCAGGGCCTGACCGATGAAAGCCGGAAGTACGCGGCCGTCATTCAGGCGCATCCTTGGTCCGTACGTGTTGAAAATGCGGACGATTCGGGTCTCGAGTTTGTGATAGGTGTGGTAGGCCATGGTGATGGCCTCCTGGAATCGCTTGGCCTCGTCATACACTCCACGGGGGCCGATGGGGTTTACGTTCCCCCAATAATCTTCAGTCTGAGGATGTACCGTCGGGTCACCGTAAACCTCGCTGGTCGATGCGACGAGAATACGGGCTTGCTTGACGCGCGCGAAACCGAGCAGGTTGTGCGTACCGAGGGAACCGACTTTCAGCGTTTGGATGGGGATCTTCAGGTAGTCGATCGGACTGGCCGGTGATGCAAAGTGGAGGATGTAATCGATCCGGCCGGGAACATGCACAAATTTGCTGACGTCGTGGTGGTAGAATTCGAAAGCCTCTAACTTGAACAGATGTTCGATGTTTCGAAGATCTCCTGTGATCAGGTTGTCCATCCCTACCACGTCATAGCCTTCAGCGATGAAACGGTCGCACAGGTGTGAACCCAGGAAGCCCGCTGCTCCGGTGATCAATACGCGTTTCCGTGCCATGTTCATGATTTGGTTTTGGGGTTCCGGTCATGCGTTGACTTTCGACCGATGCTGTGATAGTCAAAGCCCATCTCGGCCATCTTGTCAACGTCGTAAAGGTTCCGTCCGTCAAAAACCAACGGCTGACGTAACCGGGATTTCAGTTGTTCAAAGTCAGGAGTTCGGAAAACCGACCATTCGGTAGCGATAATGAGCGCGTCGGCTTGTTCAGCTGCCGCATAGGGGTCGTCTGCATAAGTGATTTGCTCCCCGAGTATTTTTTTTACGTTCTCCATGGCCTCGGGATCATAGGCTTTCACCTTGGCTCCGGAGTCGAGTAACTCGCGGATGATGTCCAATGCCGGTGCCTCGCGGATGTCGTCGGTCTCCGGCTTGAAAGCAAGACCCCAGACCGCAATGGTGAGTCCGTCGATTTTTCCGCCGAAGTGGTCAAGCAGCTTGGCCGCAAGCGAACGCTTTTGGATCTCGTTAACGCCCATTACCGAGGTGAGTATGCGGAAGTCGTAGTTGTAATCTTTGGACGTTTTGTAAAGTGCTTGAACATCCTTCGGGAAACAGCTTCCACCATAGCCGATTCCTGCAAAAAGAAAACGCTTGCCGATGCGTGAGTCCGAACCGATACCGATGCGGACTGCGTCAACGTCGGCTCCGGTGCGTTCGCAAAGGTTGGCGATCTCGTTCATGAAGGTGATCTTGGTGGCCAGGAAGGCATTGGCCGCATACTTGGTCAGTTCAGCCGACCGCTCGTCCATGAAATACAAAGGATTGCCCTGGCGCAAAAAGGGAGCGTACAGTTCATTCATCACCGCCTTGGCACTTTCGCTCCGGGTTCCTACCACAACCCTATCCGGCTTCAGGAAATCGTCCACGGCGAAGCCTTCGCGCAGGAATTCAGGATTCGATACTACATCGAAGGGGACTTTGGCTGCAGTCGATACCGCATCGTGTACTTTTTCGGCAGTGCCTACCGGTACAGTGCTTTTATTGACGATGATCTTGTAATCGTTCAGCATCGGACCCAACTGTGAGGCGACTCTCAACACATAAGAAAGGTCCGCACCTCCATCTTCTCCCGGAGGAGTGGGTAGGGCCAGGAAGATGATGCTTGACGGCAAAACGGCTTCTTCCAAATTGGTGGTGAAGGTCAGTCTGCCCTGTTTGATGTTGCGCTCGAAGAGCACATCCAAATGTGGTTCATAAATGGGGATTATCCCTTGTCGCATCTTGGCGACTTTTTCGGCATCGATATCGACACAGATCACATGGTTGCCCATTTCGGCAAAGCAGGTTCCTGTGACCAGACCGACATATCCTGTGCCGACTACTGCAATGTTCATGACGCGGATGGAGTGTTTTGAAAAGTTAGCTTCCCATGAATTCCAAAACGGCAGAACAGATCCTTTCCAGGTCTCCTGATGACATTTCGGTATGCATCGGTAATGAAATGACATGGCTGCACAAGAACTCCGTGACCGGAAAATCCCCCTCTTTGTAGCGGGGATCGGTGTAGGCTTTTTGCATGTGAAGCGGAATCGGATAGTAGATCATGGAAGGAATTCCACGTTGATCGAGGAAAGTGCGCAGGTCGTCGCGTGACTTCCCTTCGAGTACCAACGTATATTGGTGGAAAACGTGCGTGGAATTGGGCATCCTTGCGGGAGTCCTGATTCCATCGTGACCCGCAAAAGCGTTGTCGTAGAAATCAGCAGCCATTTGACGGGCGGCACAGTATTCGTCCAGGTGGCGCAACTTCACCCGGAGGATGGCGGCCTGCATGCTATCAAGTCGGCTGTTTACACCGATTTCATCGTGCTTGTATTGTACGCTTTGGCCATGGTTGGCGATCATTCGGATTCGTGCTGCGAGTGCATCGTCATTGGTGAACAAGGCCCCGCCGTCACCCATGCATCCCAGGTTTTTCGATGGAAAGAATGAGGTTGTTCCAATGGTGCCGATGGTGCCGGCCTTGTGGGCTTTGCCATCAGGCATGGTGAATTCGGATCCGATGGCCTGGGCTGTGTCTTCAATCACATGCAGCTTGTGCCTGCGGGCGATATCCATTACGCGAGTCATATCGGCACATTGACCGAACAGGTGCACCGGTACAATGGCTACTGTTCTGGGTGTAATGGCACGTTCGATGGCGTCACAGTCTATGGTGAAGGTGTGTGGGTCTACGTCGACAAGAACAGGCTTGAGCCGAAGCAAGGCGATCACTTCAGCGGTGGCCACGTAAGTGAAACTCGCAGTGATCACCTCGTCGCCGGGCTGGAAATCCAAGGCCATCATTGCGATTTGCAATGCATCGGTCCCATTTGCGCAGGGAATCACGTGTTTTGCGCCCAGATATTGTTCCAGTTCAGTGGCGAACGATTTTACCTCGGGTCCGTTAATGTAAGCCGATGAAACAATCACATTATGAACCGCTTCATCCACCTCGGATTGGATCTTCTTGTATTGACCGATGAGATCCACCATCGGTAGCTTTTGCAGGGTTTCCATTGAACCGTTTCGGTTGGGTTTAGAGCACCCCGATACAGAGGTCGGGGATAGGCTTTTTACAATACGCGAAGATACGGCTTTTTAAGGTGCTGCATCTAGTCTAATCAGCTGGTTATTCGCTATTTTTGACGTGTATGCCTGCAGTTCGCTTCACCCCTGTCTTTGCTGCTCTTTTGGTCTTGGCCGGTTTTTCGAAGTTCGCCTGTGCACAGGTCAGTGTGAAGGATTCGGCTGTCGCCATGGTGATGATCAGGCCTCATTTAGGGATACAGGTTCCCGGTGGTGACTTGGCAAAGCGGTTTGGGACGAACCAATCCATAGGGTTGTCAGCTGCCTATAAATGGAAAAACGGTTGGTCGATTTATGCCGACGCATCTTTTATTTTCGGTTCGAAGGTGGATGAACCGGGGCTCTTCACCGGTTTGACCACGAGTGAAGGTACGATTATCGGGTCGGATGGATTGTACGGGGATATCCGGGTCTTTGAGCGCGGGTATGCCGTTACGATGGGTTTGGGAAAACTATTTCCCGTGAAAAAGCCGAATCCGAATTGTGGTTTCCTGGTGGAGGCCGGTGCGGGTTTCCTGCAACACAAGATCAAAATCGACGACAAAAAGAATGCTGTCCCCTCACTTCGCGGGGATTATTTGAAAGGGTATGACCGACTTTGTAACGGCATCGCCTTCAGGCAATTCGTCGGCTATTCTCATGTAGGGAACAGGCGCCTGGTGAATTTCTTCGTCGGTGTAGAGGCGATGCAGGCGTTCACCGCTTCGCGACGGGATATCAACTTCAGTACGATGCAGGCCGATGATGACCTGCGTATCGATTTGCTCTTTGGCTTGCGTGCAGGATGGATTATCGCGCTTTTTCGGGAAGCTCCGGATCCGTTCTACACCTACTGACCCTGCCTCGATGCGTTTAATCTACGACATCTTTTTGTTTCTGTACAACTGCGGAATCCACTTGGCATCTCTGTTTCATGCCAAGGCCCGGGAGTGGGTCATTGGTCGACGCAATTGGCAGATCGGTTTGAAAACTGCCTTGGCCGGTAAACCGGGCAAAAGGCTATGGATGCACTGCGCTTCCTTGGGTGAATTCGAGCAGGGTAGGCCGGTACTTGAAGCCTGGCGGAGGCGTAATCCGGAGCAAGTGATCGTATTGACTTTTTTCTCTCCTTCAGGATATAAGCACCAAAAGGCGGCAGGTTTGGCGGACGTGGTCGCCTATCTTCCTCTTGATGGTCCTAAAGCCAGCAGGGAGTTCGTCGACTTATTGGATCCGGGATGTGTACTATTTGTCAAATATGAATTCTGGCACTACTACAGCATGGCTCTTTTTCAAAGGCAAATCCCTTTGTTCTGTATTTCTGCCATTTTCAGGCCCGGGCAAATTTTTTTTCGTCCTTATGGGAGTTTCTTTTTACGGATTTTGAAAAGATACACCTGTTTATTCGTGCAGGATGAAGACTCATTCCGCCTGCTTCGTTCTCACGGGATCGCGGATGTGTTGGTGACGGGCGATACCCGCTTCGATCGTGTGATTCAAAATGCCGGGCGTCCGTTCAGCCATCCGGTGGTGGAGGCCTTCTGCCACAACAGACCGGTTTTGGTGGCCGGCAGTACGTGGCCTGCCGACGAGGAGTTGTTGAACAAATTCACCAAGCGTTTTCCTGATATAGCGCTCATCATAGCCCCTCATGAAATCGGGGATGAAAGACTGGATCGATTGAGTTCTGTTTTCGGTCCGGATACGATCAGATTATCAAAGGTCGACGCCGGGTCAATGACGGCAGGAATCAAGGTGCTGATTGTTGATTCGATCGGAATGCTCTCGTCACTCTACCGTTACGGCAAGTATGCTTATGTAGGCGGTGGATTCGGAGCGGGAATTCACAATACGCTTGAAGCGGCTGTTTACGGAGTCCCTGTGTTTTTCGGCCCCCACTACTCAAAGTTCAGGGAAGCGGTTGTCATGGTGGATGAAGGTTGTGCTTTTTCTGTAGATGGTGTTGATTCCCTTGCTTCAGTACTTTCGGATATGGAGGAGGATGCTGAAAAACATGAAACTGTTTCGAGAAAAGCGGCTCGATTTGTTGAAGGGCAAGCGGGTGCTACGGACCGGATAATGGATAAAATAATCCAATCGGTTAGATAGGACAAGGAATCCTCAACGAAGGATATACATACGGTAGCTGTCGAGCTTGATAAGTACGAAAAGCAATACCGTAAAGCTCCATAGCGAAGATCCCCCATAGCTGAAAAACGGAAGAGGAATGCCGATCACCGGAGCGAGTCCGATGGCCATTCCAACATTGATCATCAGGTGGAAAAAAAGTACCGATGCGACACCGTAGGCGTAGATTCGGGTATAGGTGGATCGTTGACGTTCCGCTATGAAAACTATGCGGTAGAGCAAGCCCAGGAACAAGAGGAGTACGACCGTCGTGCCTGCGAATCCCCATTCTTCACCGACGGTGCAGAAAATAAAGTCGGTGCTCTGTTCCGGAACAAAATCGTATTTGGTTTGTGTTCCCTGGAGGAAGCCTTTGCCGGTGAGTCCTCCGGACCCAATGGCGATCAGGCTTTGATTCACATTGTATCCTGCACCTTTGGGGTCAGAGCGTTTGCCCAACAACACTTCGATCCGTTCTCGCTGGTGAGGTTGTAGGAGACGTGTGTAGGCATAATCGACGCTCAGGACAATTGTACTGCAGAGTAAGGTGATGATCAGGATGGCCACAAAGTTCTTCCTGGTTTTCCGCATCAGCAACCAGGCGATAAAACCAAGGCCGTAAAGGATCCCGAGAAGGATGGCGTTGGGTACCATCAGCGAAAGCACAAACAACACTCCTGTGAAAAATCCGAAAATCAATACGTTTTGGGATAGGCCTTCCCGGTAAAGTACAAAGATGAAGGAGATGAAAACCAAGGCCGATCCGGTGTCGTTCTGAAGCAGAACCATGGCCATGGGGAGAAGGATCAGAAGTGCGGCGTAGATTTTTGTTTTCATGTCCTCCATTCGAATCCCCAAGGTGCTGAGGTATTTTGCAAGAGCCATGCTTGTAGCGAATTTGGCAAATTCCGACGGTTGCAATTTGAAGCTTCCGATTTCGATCCATGAACGAGCACCCTGAACATCGCGTGCGATGACCAGCACCACGACAAGGATGAGCATGATGACGATGTAAATGGGATAGGAGAATGCAGCGTAAAATTTACCGTCAATGACCAAAATGGCTAAGCCGATCAGGACGGACGTGCCGATCCACAACAGCTGTCGACCATAGTTCTGGCTCATGTCAAAAATGGAGCTGTGCTCTTCGTTAAAAACTGCAGCATAAATGTTGACCCAGCCCAATAGGATCAAAACAAGATACATCAGGACCAGAAGCCAGTCGATGTTGTCGAATATGCTTTTTTGTGTCCTCACTGTTTTTTGATCAGGGCGGCAACCGTGTTCGGGCGTTTTCCGGTGGCTGCAGGAAGTATTTTTCGACCGGCTGTGATACTATCGTTTCCGACCGGTTTCAGTCGGAGGTCGGGATCTCCTTCGCGCAAGGGGAGGAGGTAGCCTTTCAGCATCCGGTCTTCGAGTTCGATTCTCTTCACTGAGTCCGTAAGGTATTTTTCCATCATCAGGCTTGCGATGGGTGCTGCCCAGGTGGCACCGAATCCGGCGTTCTCGACCATGACGGCGATGGCGATCTTCGGATTTTCACGCGGAGCAAATGCCACAAAAAGGCTGTGGTCCTTTCCATGTGGGTTTTGCGCAGTGCCGGTTTTGCCGCAAATGGTGACCGAGTCAAACCGGGCGACACGGGCAGTCCCCGCATCAACCACCTTTTGCATCCCGTCGTGAATGATTTCAAAGTACTCCGGATCCACCATCGTGTAGTGCTTTTCGGCCAGGTTTCGCGAATGGTTTGGTTTGTTGCCGATTCTCTTGATGACGTGAGGTGTATAGTAATAACCCTTGTTGGCGATGATGCAGAGTATATTCGCCATTTGCAGCGGGTTGATACCCAGTTCGCCCTGCCCGATTCCCAATGAATAGATGGTGGATGCTTTCCATCGTCCGCTGCCATAGATTTTATCATAGAATTCAATAGAAGGGATCAGGCCTTTCAATTCATGTGGCATGTCCACTCCGATTTTCTTCCCGATACCGAAGCTCATCTGATAATCTCTCCACAACCGGTAGCCGTTTTCACTGCTACCGTACTTGCGGTTGTCAATGAACGAGCGAAAAGTGTTGCAGAAGTAGGGATTGCAGGAATACTGAATAGCTCCTTCGAGAGCGATAGGAGGGTGGGGGTGGCACTTTACACTCTTGCTTCCGACTGTAAAAACGTGTGGGTAGGTTGTTCCGGGTTGGATGATGCCCTCCTGAAGGGCAGCCAGAGCGTTCGTCAATTTGAACGTTGATCCCGGAGGATAGTATGCCTGCATGGCCCTGTTGAACAATGGTTTCGTCGGGTCCTTGGTTAAATAGGAATAGTTTTTTGACCGCACACGTCCTACCATCAGGTTGGGATCGTAAGAAGGGCTCGATATCAAGGCCAGAATCTCACCGGTTTTCGGCTCGATGGCGACCAGCGAACCAATCTTGTTCTGCATGAGCCGTTCACCATAATCCTGAAGATCGGCATCCAGCGTGGCAACCAGATTCTTACCGGCGATGGCGATGGTGTCATACAGCCCGTCCTTGTAGCTTCCTTTCTCGCGGTTGAATACGTCAACCATGACGATTCGCACTCCTCGCTGTCCGCGCAATTCGATTTCGTAGCTCTGCTCGATGCCGCTTATACCTATATAATCCCCAATACGGTAGTAAGGGTTTTTCGCGATCATGCCATCGTTCACTTCCCCGATGTAACCGAGTACGTGGGCTGCGGTGTTGTTCGGGTATTTCCGAAGGGTACGGGGTTGGGCGAAGAATCCCCTGAACTTGAATAGCTTCTCCTGGAAAGTGGCGAATGTTTCTGCAGAGATCTGCTTTTCGAAAATACTGGCCCTTACCCTGGAGAATGCCCGTGCTTTCTGTAATTTTTCAATGAATGCCTCCTTGCTGATATCCAACAACCGGCAAAACTCTGCAGTATCGAGCTCTGTCACTTGTTTGGGAATCACCATCAGGTCATATACCGCCTGGTTATAGGCAAGTACTTTTCCCTTTCTATCATAAATCAGACCCCGTGCCGGGTAATCCGTCATGTAACGGAGTACATTGTTGTTGGCGGAGACCGTATAACCTTCTTCAATCACCTGCACATAAAACAACCGGATGATGAAGATGAGTACAACGGCAGTGAATATGCTTAGGATGACCAGTCGTTGTCCGGAACCGGGGTTGTACATGGATTGGATACTGTGTTGTCCGGGCGAATCGGGTACCGGAGAATCCCTCCGGCTGGAATCCTATACCGTGGGATCAGGCGTTTTTTGACTTTACTCCGAGGTATTGAAGCATGATGATCAGCAGCAAAGTTACACTGCTGCTTAGAAGAATTCGATAGAGCGTGGATAGGATTTCCGTTAGTCTGAACAGTTCGAGGAAGAAAAGTACGAAATGATGAAGGAAAACGAGTACAGCGGCATAAGTCAGGAACCAGGTGAGCCCGAACCGGTGAATGGAGGGCGTGGCTTCGGTTTCATAGCCTTCCCTGGGAGCAAGGACACTGAGCCATTTCGGCCTGATGTAAACCAACACAAGACATGCCGATGCATGGATTCCGGGGGTGTTCTGGAACATGTCGATGCAAATACCGATTAGAAATGCCAATGGAAGAAGCAAGAGTTTTGGTGTTTGCACAGGGAGGACCATCAGGAAATAAATGTAAAGGAAGGGGTTGATGAACGATCCAAGCTGAACCTGATTCAAAACCAAAACCTGCACAAGCACGAGTGCAAGAAACCGCAAAAGATAATGGAGGATCAGCCGGATCATGGTCTTCCGTTGTTCGTTTGTGATGCCGTTTCAAGGGTCCGTTGTTCCTCTTTCAAGAGGTTGCGGACAGCGTAAACGTGCGTAAGTCGGCCGAATTGGGCATCCAGCTTTACACGTATTTTGTAAAAGGGCGAACCGGCTTCAACCGATACACTTTCCACCTTGCCTATGTAGATGCCTGCGGGAAAAATAGCCGAGAATGCGGTGGTGACAACGCTGTCGCCTTTGACAATCGGAACTGTCTTGTCAATCTCGTAAAGGGTGGCAAAGGACGGATTGCTTCCGTCCCAGCGTAGGGATCCAAAAAATTTGTTCCGCTTGATCATGGCGGAAATGTTCGATTTTTCATTCAACAACGAGATGACCGTTGAGTAATGAGGCGAAACCTGTTGCACTATACCAATTACACCGTTATCGGTGATGATTCCCATTTCGGGCTCAATACCATGCAAACTTCCGCGGTCGATGGTGATGTAGTTGTTTCTCTTGTTGATCGAATTGTTGACCACCCGAGCCTGTAGGAAACTGTATTGCTGGAAAGTCAGCGTGTCATCGATTTCAAGCCATCCCGAGTCGGTTGCATACAGGGAAGCGGTCATTTCTGATCGGAGTCGCGCATTTTCCAGTGCAAGTTCACGGTTGTTGTCCTTCAGATGGATATACTCCTTTACGCCATTCACGGTCTCCATGGTAGAGGTGACTACAGAATTAGTCGCGTTGAATGCCGATGCCTGCTGGAAACGGTTGTTTTGAATGAGTAGGTACAGGCACAAGGCCTGCAGTAAAATGAAAAACAACGTGAAGTTGTTGCGCCAGATCAGCAGGAAAAGGAGCCTCATCGAGTGGGATGGATGTCAGCCCTGCCGGAAATCAATGTTGCAGGAACTTGTAGCGGTGGATGTTTTTCAAGGCAATGCCCGTACCGCGAACGACTGCACGGAGCGGGTCTTCGGCGACGTGAACAGGCAACTTGGTTTTCATGGAAATCCGCTTGTCGAGGCCGCGGAGTAAGGCGCCCCCTCCGGTGAGGTATATTCCGGTGCGGAAGATGTCGGCGGATAATTCGGGAGGCGTGATCTCAAGCGCCTTCAGGATAGCTTCCTCGATCTTGCTGATGGACTTGTCCAAAGCATGAGCGATTTCGGGGTAGCTAACCGTGATTTCTTTTGGGATACCGGTCATCAGATCCCTGCCATGTACTGCAAAATCAGGCGGGGCGTTCTCCAGTTCAGGCAGAGCGGAACCGGCTTCAATCTTGATACGCTCTGCGGTACGTTCCCCGATGAGGATGTTGTGCTGCCTCCGCATATAGTCCCAGATGTCGGTGGTGAATCCGTCACCCGCCACTCGGATACTTTGGTCGCAAACGATTCCGCCCAATGCGATGACCGCGATCTCGCTGGTGCCACCGCCGATATCAATGATCATGTTGCCCATGGGCTCCTCTACATCGATACCGATACCGATGGCCGCAGCCATGGGTTCGTGGATGAGATAAACCTCCTTGGCACCGGCATGCTCCGCAGAGTCGCGAACTGCTCGTTTCTCCACTTCGGTGATTCCCGATGGGATGCAGATGACCATGCGAAGGGAAGGACTGAAAAGGCGGTTTCCGGAACTGATCATCCGGATCATCCCTTTGATCATCTGCTCGGCCGCTTCAAAATCGGCTATTACGCCATCTTTCAATGGGCGGACGGTCTTGATGTTTTCGTGGGTCTTGCCGTGCATCATCATGGCCTGCTTACCGACGGCGATCACCTTGCCGGTGGTGCGGTCGATGGCAACAATGGATGGCTCGTCCACCACGACTTTGTCATTGTGGATGATCAACGTGTTTGCAGTTCCCAGATCGATAGCGATCTCCTGTGTGAGGAAATCAAAGAGTCCCATGCGTGCGGTTGCTTTATTTTTCTTTCCCCGGTGGGGGCTGGTCGTTGAATTGGTCGGTGCTGTTGGTCCCTTTTGGGCGGCTTCAATCAGCCCGGAAAGGTAGGGAATCGCAGGATTCTCAGCCCGGCCATTCTATGTTTTTTCTGCACCGCTTAATGTTTGAAGTGTCGGGTGCCGGTCACTGCCATCGCACATCCGAGTTCGTCTGCTTTTTCGATGGAATCGCTGTCGCGGACCGAGCCTCCGGGCTGAACGATGCATTTGATTCCTGCACCGGAGGAAATCTCCACACAATCCGGGAATGGGAAAAAGGCATCCGATGCCATTACGGCTCCCTCCAGGTTGAACCCGAAGTGTCGGGCCTTGGCAATGGCCTGTTGCAAGGCATCTACACGTGAGGTTTGTCCGGTTCCACTGCCGAGCAACTGTCCATTCTTGGCGAGGACGATGGCGTTGCTTTTGCTGTGCTTGACGATTTTATTTGCGAAAATCAGATCGCGCGTCTCCTCCTGGCTTAAGCCTCGCTTTGTGACGATCCGGAAGTCGTGGACTTGCTCAGTCTTCCCATCGGCGTCCTGTTCCAGAATGCCGTTTAAGACACTCCGGTACAGACGTGTGGGCTTAGGTGTACCGTGCATTTCCAAAAGGATCCGGTTCTTTTTGCTTTTGAGCTGCTCCAGGGCAGCCGGTTCGTATCCGGGTGAGATCAATACTTCAAAAAACAAGCGATCCATGGCTTCTGCAACATCTTTGGAGATAATGCGGTTGCTGATCAGGACGCCTCCGAAAGCCGAAACGGGATCACCCGCCAGAGCCTTTTCCCAGGCTTCGATCAGGCTATCCGAAGTCGCAAGTCCGCAGGCATTGTTATGCTTGATGATAGCAATGGATGGATCGTCGAATTCGGCGATCAGGTTGCAGGCAGCGTCGATGTCCAGGAGATTGTTGTAACTGAGTTCCTTACCGTGAAGCTGCCGGAGGATTTCATCCAGTCGCCCATGGAAAACAGCTTGCTGGTGGGGGTTTTCACCGTATCGGAGGGAGGTGATGGGACTATCGGAAACGACTTGAACGGCGTCGTCCAGAGTTCCCCTCTCCATCCAGGTGGCGATCTGTCGGTCGTAGGTGCTGCTGATCCGGAATGCTCGCGTGGCCAGTTGCTTGCGGTCCTCCAGGCTGCTGGAACCGTCTTGTTCATCCAGAATACGCTGCAATTCACCATAGTGATCACGCGAGGGGATGATAACCACGTCAGCATGGTTTTTCGCCGCAGCCCGGATGAGGCTGATGCCTCCGATATCTATTTTTTCAATGATGGCATGGTGATCTCCTCCTGAGCGGACAGTATCGGTGAATGGATAGAGGTCCACCACTACCAGGTCGATGGGTGGTAGGCTGTGCTGTTCCATTTCGGCCAGATGGACTGCATCTTCCCGCTTATGCAGAATTCCTCCGAAAACGGCCGGATGCAGTGTTTTTACGCGTCCGCCGAGGATGGACGGGAACCCGGTGATGTCCTCGACCGCTATGACGGGCAATTGTCGGTCGGCGATATGATCGAAAGTTCCACCGGTAGCGTACAAGGTCACCCCAAGTCTGACAAGAGAATCGAGCAATGGATCCAATCCTTCCTTGTGGTAAACAGAAATCAATGCAGACTGGATGCGTATGTTCATGGTATTGCTGTTCAAGGGCGCAAAAGTACGTTCCGGGAGGGATTAACATGCAGTTTAGCGGCAATTGAATTTCAATTGACGATCAGATTCCCGGCAATGAATACCCGGATCAGCACCCGATTGATTCAAGCCGGCACCTCCTTAAAAAAACAAAGCCCCGAGGATTTCGGGGCTTTGCATTAAGCATTCGTCAAAGTTTTATTGAACATCCGCCGCATTGCGCAGAAGTAGTTGCGCGTTCGTGTTAGGAGGTGTGATGTTTCCGCCATAATCGCTGAGGATCCCGGTAATGCTCACTGTTCCTGTCGGTACAGCGGTTCCGGAGAAAGAAGCAGCACTGGCTGTGTAAAGAGTCATCACACCGGTAGCGTCGGTGATCTGTACTGAGCCTGAATAAGTGGCTCCTCCCGTAATGGTGGCGTTGTTGATTTTCAGCAGAGATCCCTCCCAGCTATCGTTCGCGGCCATGTTGGATAATATATCCGCTACAGTAGCGATTCGCGGCGAGACTGTTTTTCCTGTTGCAAGCACCGTGGCATTGGCCAAAGGAACGTTAGGAGTGCTGGTGCCGATTTGCAGCAGGTTGCTGAATTCCCCAATACTTTGACCTGCAACCAATACACTGATGGAGTCTCCGATGTTCAGTGTGTGATTGGCAGAAAAGCGTACACAGATGCCGGCAGTTTCATCCTGAATGAAGACGTTCCTGCTGTTCAGGTTAGCCCCATTCCGGTCACTGATGACAACACCGGTAATGAAATAGTTGCTGTTGATGTTGGTTGTGCTTCCTGAAAAGATCGCACGAACAGTGCTGATGGTGGCGCGTGAAAGGGGATCAGTGAAGTCACCACAACGGCGGTTAGTGTTCATGTTCACATCCGTGGTGTCGCGGATGACCAATTGAGGTGTGCTGCCAAAACGTGTGAAAATACCTTTGATGATTCCTTTGGAACTTGGCGTTAGGGCGTTGGCGAAATTGCAGTACCCACTCGTTCTGACTACGATGGATCCTCCAATACAACTATTTACCGTCCGGTTGATCGATTGCAGTAAAACAGCATCTGCATACGGTTTTGACGTATCCGCTGCGTCGAATTCACAGGTGTCAATGATTTCAATGAAACGGTTTTCAAAGGAGTCGAGCTGAGCCAGGTCTGCCATGGTGACTTTCTTGGGCTGCGGATTCAGGTTGGAAACACCACCGATAAGGTAATCATCGACCAGGGAAAGTGGAATGGGTTCTACGGACGGTGTGGTTCCGGATGAGTCTATCCATCCTCCGAGCTGCAGTAAGTCACCGTAATCGGCCAGATAAAGTCCTTTCAATTTGACGAATACGCGCCGACCGACAGGGTAGTCCACATAGAAATTCGTCATGTCGATCCGAATAGAAATACCGGCGGTCTCATCTTCGATCACTATGGTCTTGTAAAAGTTGCCTGTTTTGTCATCTCCAGTAACAACACCACGGATGATCCAGTCTTCGGTAATAGGGATAATCTTGTTTTGACTGACAATTTGGAATCTGAAAGAATCCTTCAGTGCCTTGATCGTGATGTTGGCTGTCAGGTTTGGATCCGCTCCGCTCAGTGGTGGCTCGTCGAAATCCTCTTTGCGGCAGGAAGAAGTGAAGATGCTGCTGAACAGGGCTATCATAGCCAGTATCAGAATGCTTTTGCGGGGAGAGATGATGTTATTCATGGTGATGATTTACGAAGGAATCAGTTGAAGCGGACAATGATGGAAGCGAAGTACGTGCGTCCGAATCCGTAGTAGTACCTCGGCGGGAATTTGTTTGGGTTTTTATCTGTATAGTCGAAACGGAGTTGCTCGAAACCGGTGAGCATCAGATTCTGGTTGTTCAGCAGGTTGGATACACCCAGGTTGAACACCAGGAAGGTGTTGCGGCGGAAGCCTTCCACTAGATCACTCATTCTCCATGATTTTGTTCCGAAAAAGTCCAATGTGAACTGGCCGTCGGTCTTCTGCTGGTCGATGATGGACTCTCGTACAGGTCCTTCTTCCAACAATTCAACACCGGCTACAGTCCTGCGGGCGGGGTTGAAGTCGATATAGTTGTTGCCGAAGTAGTTCGCGTTGAGGTTGACGGTCCAGAACTTGGGCGATCTGTAGGTGATTCCGACAGTCATGGCCTGCTGCGGACCGTTGGCTACATAAAAGTTTTTAGAATATATCGTTTCGTTGGAGGCAAGGACCTGAGCACTGTTGTCCTGAGTGACCTCGGCAATCATGCGGTCTGTATAATAGTACTCCCCGATCGATGCAGCGAAGATCCCGCTGAATCCTTGGCCGAGGTTTACATCAGCACCAAACTCAAGTCCGATGTGACGGCGGTCGAGGTTGCTGAGTGAATAATTGACCAAGGTGCGGTAATCCTCATGCCAGAAACTAATGGTGTTGTAACCGTCATTGAACTGGGTGTAGAAGAGCGTGGTGCGGATCTTGACGCGCGGAGCACGAAGAAGATAACCACCTTCGAAGGAGGTGATTTTCTCGGTGGTCAGGTCAGGGATGGCATCATTACGTGTACGGGGAGAAACGTATACGTTCTCAAACAGAGGTGCTCGTGTTTCGTAGGCGCCGTTCAGGAAGAAATAGTTGCGGCCATTGAGTTTGTAGGTGGCACCGCCTTTGATTCCGAAGGTGTTGAAATCCTCCTTTTTTGAATCGCCTTCTGAGGAATTTGCAAAGAGCCCGTTTCGGTAATCACCGGTGCGGTAGAATGTGGTGGATGCCAGGTGGAATGCCGCGAAAAAGTCAAAACGGTCGAACTTGAACTGGCCTTGGGCCCAGCCCATGGTTTTGTTCACCGTTGATTTGTAGCTATATCCGAAGCGGTCTCCCACCTTCACGATGCGGTTGGGTGTGTCAAGGTTGTTTTGAACTGCTTCCGCGGAATCCGGATAAGTCAACTCTGCCCACTGGTTCAAGTCGACATAGAAATCACCACCTAACAAGTCAGCTACACGCTTGTAGTTGTCTGAACGTTGTGATTGGTGTACGATACCCGAATTGACAATGAAATGGTCGGAGAAGACCCGGTTGTAATTCAGTGCAATGCTTAGTCTTTTGTTGTCGGTGACCCGCTCTTCGATGATGTATCGTGACCTTCTTCCGGACACGGAGTTGCCGGTAATGCCGTTGGCATCCTGAATGGTCTCGAATGAGTTTCTGTTGGCATTGTAAATGCCTTCCCAGTCGACTTGCCTGAAGTTTTCGTCGGTTGCCCACTTGTAGGCGACCATTTTCTTCAAGGTGGAGTCATCTACGAAACTGGGCAGACGCCTGTAGTAATCCGGTCGCGGGTCGGGAGCATTGAACCAATCAAAACCGCTCAGACTATTACTGCCGTATTGGTACCCCACGGAAGTTTCAAGCTCCGATTTGGAGTCGATTTTCCATTCGTGGCTGAGGATGGTCAACGGTTGTTGTTGTCTGCCGATACGCGCGTTACGAACTACGCCGTTCTGATATCCCCAGTTCGGGTTGTAATAGTTCGAACCTACAAGGTCGTAGGCTTCCTGCACGGCAGGGTTAGCCCTTCCATTGATGGAATTGGCTCCCATGTGCGTAAGGCTGATGGAATGGGTGGTTCCGATTTTTTTCTCGATGGCGGCAAACCACGACCACCCATCGGAGAATGTTCCGGGGACATAACCTTCTTCACCCCACCGGCGGGAGAGCGAAGCGGCAAATGCCCAGCCTCCTGTCAGCAAGCCTGAACCGTAGGATGCCATGAACCTGTTGTCGTAGGTGCGGTTGGAGTTGGCGTAACTAAAGGCGAATTGCTTGCGCTGCCTCGAAGCCCTCGAATCGATGGAAAAAGATCCATCCAGGCTCCCGTAGGTGGAGTTGCTGGCATTCAAACCGTAGGTGAACTCCCTGCTTCGGGTGACGTCGTTAAGACCGACCCACGTTCCGAACAATGTACGGCTGCTGCTCAGGTCCTCGACCGGAATTCCGTTCATCAGCGTGATGTTTTCATTGTCGTACCCGCGATTGCGGAAGCGCGCTGCACTGAAGTTGAAAGCAGCTGAAGCAGCGTAAGGATCACGGCCTGCGCTCAAAACACCGGCAACGCTTTGCGACGACTGATTGGCTAGGTCATTGTCGGTTAGGGTAACGGCAGGTAGATTGTCAGGACTAAGTAGATTGTTCTCGGCGGCTACCAGGGTTGTCGTCCCAAGATCCGTCAATGGCTTGACTACCGAGAAGGTACGAGTGACCGCTTCATATTCCGGGATCATTACGCTCATTGTGTAATTCCCATAGGGAACATCTCGGAATTCAAAGGATCCGTCCTCCAGTGTGAATCCGCTTAGTACGGTTTCTCCTTTCAATTCCACCTTGATGCCCGAAGAGCGGGCTCGGGTGCCCTCCTCCATGAGCAGGCCTTTTACAACGCTGGTTTGTGACCAGCCGGCCAAAGGGTACATAACACTGAGCAGAACAATGAGTAATCGGAAGGTCATGGGGTTGGGTTAGGCGGTTAGGCGGGAGGCAAATGTAAAGAATTCGATAGCTCTGCAACCTCAATCGTTGGTTTGGTTTGGAAGTGGTCCACCTCCCTTTTCTTAGCTTTACGGACGAAATCCGATCCATGAGCATTAAAAAGCGAATATTATACTCCCAACTCTTTGTTTTACTGCTGATTGCATCAAAGTCTTCCTTTGCACAGCAAAAGCAATACATCCCCGCTTTGGTCGGGTTCTACAATTTGGAGAACTTGTTTGATACCATCAACCAGCCCGAAGTGAACGATGAAGATTTTACCCCGGACGGGGCAAACCTTTACACCCCGACCGTTTATCTCGATAAGCTGGGTAAACTGGAAGAAGTGATCAGTCAGATCGGAACGGATGTATCTCCAGACGGACTTGCGGTCTTGGGGTGTGCTGAAATTGAAAATGAATCGGTATTGCGTGATTTGGCCGCCAAACCCGGACTCAAAAAGCGGAATTACCAGGTCGTTCATTTCAACAGTCCCGATGAAAGGGGCGTGGACGTCGGTCTGCTTTACAATCCCCGTTACTTCAAGGTTATCTCTTCTTCATCGCTGTACGTGCCTTTGAAGGACTCTGATGGCAAACCGCGTTATACCCGAGATATACTTTATGTCCATGGTCTACTTCAAGGTGAGTCTTTTCACATTTTCGTAAACCATTGGCCATCCCGACGTGGAGGTGAACAGGCTTCCGCACCCGGAAGGGCGCTTGCGGCTTCTGTGGCCCGAGCCCATATCGATTCGATTTTCAAAACAGAACCGGACGCGAAAATCATCCTGATGGGGGATTTGAACGACGATCCCGTCAGTCCTTCAGTGACGAAAGTTCTGGGTGCAAAAACCGATCAGTCAAAAGTCCGTCGTTCCGAGTTGTTCAATCCCTGGAACGCCTACTACAAGGATGGGATCGGCACTTTGGCCTACAACGATGCGTGGAATTTGTTCGATCAAATAATCGTCTCTCAATCCTTCCTGGAGAAAGACCAGGAAGGATTCTTCCTTCAACGTGCGGAAATTTTCAAGCGTGAATTCATGCTTCAAACTTCAGGGCGTTATAAAGGCTATCCCAAACGCACTTACGATTTCAGTATCTACATGGGGGGGTATTCGGATCACTTCCCAACCTATCTCATTCTATTGAAGGAGAAAAAATAGGCAAGCATGGATCTGGTACTTGTACGGCACGCCAAATCGGAGCACGATGACTATGTGCAACACGACATGCTGCGTCATCTTTCGGCAAAAGGATACCGTGAGGCCGGAGAAATGGCCCTGAGGTGGAAGGACCTGGGCATGCGTACAGGGCTCGTGGTCAGTAGTCCGGCGATCCGGGCTTTTACAACGGCACAGATCTTCGCTTTGACTTTTGGAATCAGTACCGACAGGATCAAACTTTCGGTCGACATCTACGAGGCGGATGTTTCTGACTTGATGAAGGTGATTTCCTCTTTGACAGATGATGAAGCAACG
>JAULUX010000286.1:0-3527 GCA_032111385.1 Bacteroidia bacterium | reverse complement strand
CATCCCCGTTTTCCTCGCCCCGGAAGGAACCCGAAATACAACCGACCAGCCTCTTCTGGAATTCAAAGACGGAGCTTTCAGACTGGCCATCGCATCCCAACTCCCGTTGGCCATGCTTGTGCTGCACGATGCAGACAAGCTGCTTTCGCCTAAAAGACCGCTCGAAATGCGGCCGGGGGTATTGCATGGGGAATGGCTCAAGCCTTTCGAAACGAAGGGACTTAAGGACGAAGACCTGGATGCCTTCAAACAAAAAGTGAGAATGGAAATGGAGGCCGTTTTGCTTCGTGGTCCTATTCGGGATTGATCAATCCGCTTTGTCCACGTTAGCGGATTCCCGGTCGTTGCACAGCTGACCGTCGAGTATATCGAAAAAAGTATGGTCTGTGATCTCCACCACGTTCTTGGGGACGCGTGCGATGGCCTCGATGGTACGGATGATCGTACCTGCACTGCGTGATGAAGGATCGTATTTGATCAACAGACAGGAATCTTCCAGATAATATCCGCACAACCTGACGCCCTTCATCTTGGACAGCCCCTCCTGTATACGGTGAACCGTCCACTCATCCAGTGCAGGAACCTGCAACACCAGTTCTCGGGCCTTGTCCGGCTCATTGGCGAACCCACACCACGAAACCGTGCAGATAACCAAAACAAGCAGTAGTCGTCGAATCATGAATACAAGCTATGCCCCGGTACTCTTCAGAATTGAACAAAAACAGGCTTAACCTTACACGCTGCTGAATACAAGATTCCCCATCACGATGCGAATCCCTATCTTAGTCTTGTACCTGCATTTCACATGGAATTCCGAATCCGCACCCTCGAGGACTACCACCTCCACTATTCCAAAAGCACTGAAAACCCGGAGGGATTCTGGGCTGAAATCGCCGATCACTTTCAATGGAAAAGGAAATGGGACCGTGTATTACATTGGAATTTTGAAGCCCTGGATGTGCGCTGGTTCGAAGGGGCCGAGCTGAACATCACCGAAAACTGTTTAGACCGACATCTGGAGAAACGTGGTGATCAGACTGCGATCCTCTGGGAACCGAACAATGACGACCACCAAGGCCGAAGTCTGACTTACAGGCAGCTTCATGCCGAAGTTTGCAAGGCTGCCAACATGCTTCGAAACCAAGGGGTCAAAAAAAGCGACCGGGTGTGCATTTACATGCCTATGGTTCCGGAAGCTTCCATCGCCATGTTGGCCTGTGCGCGTATCGGAGCTATCCACTCGGTGGTCTTTGCCGGTTTCTCCGCACAATCCCTTGCCGACCGTATCAACGACGCATCCTGTTCGCTGGTGATCACGGCCGATGGTGTTTTCCGCGGTGCAAAGGCGATCGACCTGAAAGGGATCGTAGACGATGCATTGCAGCAATGCACTACGGTGAACCGCGTCATCGTGTTGAAGCACACCGGAGCTGAAACAAACTGGAATGACACCCTCGACAGATGGTGGCACTCAGAAATCGAACAGTGCGAACCGAATTGTGCTGCTGAAGCCATGTCGGCCGAAGACATGCTGTTCATCCTGTACACTTCCGGCTCGACAGGCAAACCCAAGGGGGTCGTCCATACTACGGCAGGTTACATGGTTTGGGCGGCTTATACCTTTCAAAACGTCTTCCAGTACGAACCCGGCGACATCTACTGGTGCACCGCCGACCTGGGCTGGGTGACCGGACACAGTTACATCCTTTACGGGCCGTTGTTGTGCGGTGCCACCACTCTGATGTTTGAAGGCGTGCCCACCTGGCCCGATGCCGGACGTTTCTGGAAAGTCATCGACAAGCACCGTGTCAATATTTTCTATACTGCGCCTACCGCCATCCGGTCGCTGATGGCTTATGGAGATCAATACACGGAGGGACATTCGCTTGAAACACTCAAAACCCTGGGCAGTGTTGGGGAACCCATCAACGAGGAGGCCTGGCATTGGTACCACGAAAAGATCGGCAAGGGCAAATGCTGGATCGTGGATACCTGGTGGCAGACCGAGACCGGAGGCATCATGATTTCACCGCTTGCACACATCACCCCTGCCAAACCGACCTTCGCCACCCTACCTTTGCCGGGTGTACGACCGGTGCTGGTGGATGCAGCAGGTGTTGTGCAGGATAACACCGTTGCTGAAGGAAACCTTTGCATAGCATTTCCCTGGCCGGGAATGATCCGTACCACATACGGAGATCACGAGCGATGCCGGCAGACGTATTTCTCGACCTATATGAACCTCTACTTCACCGGAGACGGCTGCCGACGCGACCACGAAGGCCACTACCGGATCAGCGGACGCGTTGACGATGTGATAAATGTCTCCGGTCACCGCATGGGAACAGCCGAAGTCGAAAACGCGATCAATGAACATCTTCACGTCGTTGAGTCGGCAGTCGTTGGATTTCCTCATCCCATCAAAGGACAAGGCATCTATGCCTATGTCATTTGTGATGTCACACCGGCGAATGCCGAAGAACGCAGAAAGGAGATTCTAGAAACCGTGTCGAAGGTGATCGGGGCGATCGCCAAGCCCGACAAGATCCAGTTCGTGAGCGGACTTCCCAAAACCCGCTCGGGCAAGATTATGAGGCGCATTCTACTGGACCCCGCAGTGGTGGAAAGTATCAGGAACGGAGCCCTTTGAGGATCTGCAGACTTTTCTTACCGATCACCTTCATGAATGGCAGGGCATCAAACGTCCACATGATGCGCAGGTCATCCGCCAAAGTGGATCGATCGTCAAGAAAACGGAATATACGCGCGATCGGATTCCGGCTGTACATGCGTCCGAACAATGCTGGACCGATCTCATTTTGGTGATGCAACAAGTCGAGGAACAGTGTGTCGTAGATGCGGTGCTTTTTTGAAATCAGGCCTTGTGCCGGGTGAACTCCAAGGTGCAGGTTATCAATCAAGCGGTCGATGCACCGCTCCGTATTTTTGAACGAATAGCCGGTAGCGGGCTTAGCCCATGAGCCTGCTGTTCCGATCTTGATGATGTTTTCACTGCCATGCTTGTGGAAAGGATAGTCACTCATCGGAATGACACCGAACTCCTCCCCTGTTCTTCTGAATATGGCTCCGGGAAAATACTTCATCAGGTATTCTTTGAGCATCTGCTCATAAACGGATCTGTCCACGAGATCCGGAGAAAAGAAGGTGAACTCGACCAAAGCACGTCGTTCATCCTGGGGCAATATATACATGAAACTGCAGGTATCCTTGTATCGCAACCGGAAATCCATCATTGTGAAATTCTCCGGATCGAATACATCACTGTCCGATTCCACTTCCCATCCGAGAAAATGTTGCCACACCTTGCTGTATACGGGTTGTTCGCCGAAGAAAGCCGGATCGATCCTGCTATCGAAGGCCGTATTCGCGATATAAGTATCACCTGCACGGGTCTGTATCAATACATTTGCATCGGATCCGATAACGGTTTCCACCGTATCCCTGACGAAATGAAAACGACCGGAAGACCTCAATTTCGCCTGGGCATGACGATAGAAGTCAGCAGA
>JAULUX010000285.1:0-14485 GCA_032111385.1 Bacteroidia bacterium | reverse complement strand
TTGAACTGATAGGCCAGCTTGCCAATGGTCGTGGTCTTGCCCACGCCATTTACGCCGACCACCATGATGACATAAGGTGAAGCAGGTAGGTTCGAAAGTGCATTAAAATCATCCTTCCCAGCGATACTGTTTTCGGCCAGTAAAGCCGAGATTTCCTCCCTCAGGAGACGATGCAAATCGGAAGTGCCGGTGTACTTGTCACGTGCCACCAGGTCCTGAATCCGTCGTATGATTTTAAGGGTGGTCTCGACTCCGACATCACTGGTCACAAGCACCTCTTCCAGATTGTCGAGCACATCGTCGTCGATTGTGCTCTTACCGATCAGCGTTTTGGTGATCCTGGAAAAGAAACTCTCCCGCGTTTTTTCAAGTCCCTTGTCGAGCGACTCTTTTTTGTCTTTGCTGAAAAAACCAAACAATCCCATTTTCGTCAGTACGGCTGCTAATAAAGACAGCTCCTTTCGTCCGAAAGAAGCTGTCTTCAGGTTGATTGTCAGAAATTATTTTTCTTTCAGGAAATCCTTGATGTGGTCATTGTGCACGACTTCCTCTTTGAAAGAATAGGAGCCGGTGACTGGAGATTTCACCATTTTGATCACTTTGGAGAACTCCTTGCCTTTTCCGGTCTTGAGGGTTGCTACGACTTTCTTTGCCATGGTGGATGTGAATTAGTGGCTTGGGCCGAATTATTTGATTTCCTTATGAACCGTCACCTTTTTGAGGATCGGATTGAATTTCTTGAGCTCAAGACGCTCAGTAGTGTTTTTCTTGTTCTTGGTGGTGATGTAGCGGCTGGTACCGGGTTGTCCGGAGGATTTGTGCTCCGTACACTCCATTATCACCTGAACGCGGTTCCCTTTCTTGGCCATTTGAATGAGGATTTATTTTCCCGATGGGGCGGCAAAGATACCACAAAATCCCATCAAAAGCCAAATGTCCAACAGATTCTTGACAAAATCAGATCCTCATCGGCCGGTACCAGCCGGTTCGGATTCTGCCGTTTTGAATTTCATTGCCTTTTCAATGTCCTCCCAGCGACTGGGCAATGCCTTGCTGAGTATTACCGGCTCGCCATCGGTGACAAGTATATCATCCTCGATCCGAACTCCGGTTTTCCACCATTTGGGGTCGCAAGGTGAACCCTCCGGAATATAGATCCCCGGCTCAACGGTCATCACCACTCCGGGCTTCAGCGGGCCATAGGTCCCGGCATCGTGAACATCAAGACCCAGGTAGTGGGATGTACCGTGCATGAAATACCTATCCAACTCGCTCTTTTTGCTAATGATCCCCAGTGCCACCAGCCCCTCACCGATCACCTTTCTGGCTTGCTCGTGTGCAGCACGGAAGGATGCACCTTGGGTACACGTTTTTATACCGGCCTGCTGAGCATTCCAAACCAGTTCGTAGAGTTGCCTTTGTGGAACCGAGTAAGTACCGCTAACGGGAACAGTCCGGGTGATGTCGGCAGTATAGCCATGGTATTCTGCACCCATATCAACCAGGATCAACTCGCCTTCTTGCAGGACTTTCCGGTTGTGGGTGTAATGCAGGACGCAGGCGTTGTCGCCTCCTCCACAGATCGATGGGTAGCCCATGTATTCTGAGCCGTTTTTACGTGCATGGAATTCAATCCAGGCCTGAGCCTCGTATTCTTTCATTCCGGGCTCAAGCTGTTTCATCATCTCTGTAAACCCTTCAACAGTTATGTCAACAGCGCGCTGGAGCAAGGCCAGTTCATCCAGAGTTTTAACTTCCCTAAGCTGAGCCATCATCGAACGCAGCCCACTTGAATTCAGATTGACCTCCTCAGGCTTGAGCCTGGTTTTGAGTTCCTCTGCAAGGTCACCCAGATCGGCATCATCATCTTTACTGGTGTTGGGCAGATCGGGCCACAGGACAAATACTTCTTTGAACGACGTCCAGTTGATTCCAAAGCCTATCCACTCACTGCCGGTATAGGCACCCTTGATCCCCAATCGCCCGCGGGCGCCTTCGGCACCCAATACACGGCCCGTCCAGATTTCACGAAGGGGGTTGCGCTTTTGAACGAAAATGAGCTCATCGTGCTTGGCTCCGTCAATCAATCTCGGCTCCTTGAAAAGCACAAAGACTGCATCAGGCTCTATGTGCCCGGTCAGATAATAGAAGTCGGGGTTTTGGCTGAATTGAAAATCGACATCGTTGCTTCGATTCCGGACGGGTGCTGAAAAAAAAACAGCGGCACTTTTTTCGGGCATCAATTCGCGAAGTGCATCTCGTCTGGCTCGATGAAAGGACGCAGGCAAACGATCGCCGTCATCCCATTGTCCACTCGCTGGAGTGGCAAAAAGCAGAAAAAAGAAGACCGGCCATCTGTTTTTCATCCCTCAAAAGTAGATGAAGACAAGTGGCCGGTCAAAATGACTTTAGGAGAAGCTTAAAGCTTACCCTTTACGATAGCTCGGGTAATGGCCTCCGTGATACCGATCTTATCAATGGTACGAAGCGCACTTGTGCTGACCCGCAAAGTGATCCACTCACCCGTCTCCGGCATGAAGAATTTCTTGGTCTGCAGGTTCGGATTGAAACGGCGCTTGGTCTTACGGTTCGAGTGACTGACGTTGTTCCCGGTGATGGCATGTTTACCGGTGAGGTCACAAATCTTGGACATGACTTTTCTTTTAAGGATTGCAAAGGTAGTAAAAATTCAAATCGGCACAAGTAATCAGTCCAAAGCTTTCCTTAAAAAATGCAAGGCCGATTCAGACGCAACCCTAATGGTAATCAATCGGTTATCGCCTAATTGTAGTTTTCGGGCGAAGACACGGTCGGGCAATGCGACCCCGATCCAGACCGTTCCCACCGGTTTTTCGGGTGTACCACCTCCCGGTCCTGCGACTCCGGAGGTGGCCACTGCGCAATGTGTTCCCAGTTTCTCCCTGACGTTCCTGGCCATGCTCAATACCACCTCTTCACTGACAGCCCCGTGCTTTTGAATCAGATCGGCAGGTACACCAAGTAGTCTGGTCTTGCTCTCGTAAGAATAGGTAATGGTGGACCCCGCGTACCAGGCGGAGGATCCGGGGACGGAAGTGATAAGATGGCCAATGGTCCCACCTGTGCAGCTTTCTGCAGTGGAAATGGTCCAGCCCAGCGCCTTCAATCGCCTGCCCAGAACGGACTGGATATCGTCGTCATCGTAACCGAAAAGATACTCTTTGACAAGCTCGATAAGTCGGGTTTCCAGTTCCTCCATCCCCACCCTTACCTGCGCCTCTTCACCGGTAGCACTTAGCCGAAGTTTGACCAGTCCGGGCGATGGCAGATAAGCCAGCTGAACACCTAAAGGAAGTTCGCTTTCGAACTCTTCCAGTTTCTCGGCCAGTACACTTTCGCCAATTCCATGAGTCAACAGGGTCCGGTGAAGAATGAACGGTGTTTGGAAATGAGACTTCAATCGTCCGATCACTTCATTCTCCATCAGAAACTTCATTTCATGAGGCACCCCCGGCATCGATACAATGACCTTACCCTGGTGTTCGAACCACATTCCGGGAGCTGTCCCTACTTTGTTCGAAAGTATGATGCAACCTCCTGGCACCTCTGCCTGCCTGCGGTTGAGTTCACTCACCTCCCGGCCGCGCTTTTTAAAGTAAGATTCGACATCCAGGTAAGCCTGGGGACTGAATTCAAGTGACGTGCCGAAAAAAGCGCACAGCATTTCTTTTGTTTTATCGTCTTTGGTGGGTCCTAGTCCACCGGTGACCAGCACTATGTCTGCACGGGTTACCGCACTGGTCAGTGCATCAAGCATGTGACTGATCTCGTCAGAAACGGAGGTGATCTGATGCACCTGAATCCCAACCTGGCTCAACTGCTTGCCTATCCAGGCCGAATTGGTATCGATCACCTGACCGATCAACAATTCATCACCGATGGTGATGATTTCTGCACGTATTGATTTCAAAGCCATTTTTTTTGAATGACACGAAGGTAAAGAATGCCGTGGTCCACTGCTGTAACCTGCGATTTCATGCTTTGGCCGTATTTTTGGTAGACCACCCGATATGAAAAAGCTCATCATCCTGTTCCTCCTGACCGGACTCGCTGCTCCTCGTGCAGACGCCCAGATCAACCTGCAAACGGTTACGAATTCAATCAACAGCGCCCTGGGCAACGGGCTCTCTGATGCTGATATCACCAAAGGGCTGAAAGAGGCCTTGCGCGTAGGATCCAGCAATGCAGGCCAGAAAGCATCAAAAACAGATGGCTTCTACCGGAACGCCCAGATAAAAATCCCTTTTCCGCAAGATGCCAGGGACATGAAGAAAACCCTGTTGAATATCGGTATGAAAAAACAGGTGGAGGACTTTGAGCGCCAATTGAACCGAGCCGCGGAAGATGCTGCAAAAAAGGCGGCTCCCATTTTCCTGGCCGCGATCACATCCATGACGATCAACGACGGACTCACCATCCTGAGGGGCAAAAACGACGAAGCCACACAGTACCTAAAGCGTTCAACTACCCAGCAGCTCAGCAAGGAGTTCCGTCCGGTGATCCAGGCGTCCTTGAAAAAGGTGGAGATCACAAAATACTGGAACCCGCTGTTCACCAAATACAACAAGCTACCGATGGTGAAACGGGTCAATCCCAACCTGGATGATTTTGTGACTCAGAAGGCCATTGAGGGGCTTTTCAAGCTTGTGGCCGAAGAGGAAGGAAAAATCAGAAAAGACCCTGCAGCACGGATCAACGACATCCTGAAGAAAGTATTCGGCGGAGGCTGATCAAGGCACCGGGGGTTCGTCAGAATCAAGCGGCCAGTTGAAAATGTCCTCTTTTTTCTGAGGACGCTCATTCCCTCTCCAACCGAAGCCTTTCAGCCGTAATTCCAGGGGATTGACATCCTTCACCGGATTCAACACCGCATCAGGCTTATTCAACAACCAGATCCTGTTGACCTTGTTACCATTCAATCGGATACGCATATCGCTGCAGGTTGCCGCATTCACACCGCTTAACTGTTTACGGCTGTTCCGCAGGTAATAAACAGATTCTCCATTACCGGTCACATAAATCGTATGTAAACGGTTACCGACAAATGAGCCATCCATGCGACGCCCTTTCACCTGATTGAAACGGATAGAATCTTCCTGACCGGCAATGAAGGCACTTCCCATCAGCCGCATTGCTGAGATCGTATCCCCTTGCAGGACAAGACCAATGGTATCTGCAGTAAGCTGGTTGGCCTCCCCCCACAATACCGGTTGACGGTAAAACCAGATTGTAGAATCGACCGTACTGTAACACACTGAATCGCACTGCGCCTGAAGATCCGTTTTAAACATACGCACTTTGTAGTACGCGCGATAGGATTTCTTATCGCTCAGGGTATCGTTGTTCATCCTCAGGGTATCGGCATGCATGAATAGGCTGTCGGTTTCAAAAATGCGCGTCAGAAGAGCATTTCGTGTCACCCATGCTTCGCCCGACTTTTCGTTCATACCTGCAATCCCTCCGCTGATGATGACTTTTTCGAGGGTGTCATGAATCGAAACATTATTCCAGGCAAGGCCTCTGCTATTCATGAAGTCATAGGAAATACTGTCTCCGGCCAATATCCTTTCTTTACTCGAGACACTGGCGTGCCGAGTAAAAAGTGCGGTCTTGTCGGACGACCTGTACCATCCGAATTCACAATACGCCTTCACGCTGTCGGCGGTTGTGCCGGCTATCCAGGTCGGTCCCAGAAAATAAGTTGTCTGGGAGGGTGGATGGTATTTAAGCGTATCGGAGAGGATGCGGTAGTCAGGATTCACCAGGACCACATCCTCCTTGAAATAAACAGCGCGTTGATTTGCAAAATAATCGGCCTTCCTGCTGGTGAGCACATTGGACCTATCAACAACTTTGCCACCGGTAAAATAGGAAGCGGTCTCCGTATTCAAATCATAGCGTATTGCCGTAGCCGTGAGCTGCATTTTCCCATCATCCAATAACACTTTCTTACCGGTGATATCGGCTGTGCTCAGATTCCCGTCGTAATGAAGGAAATCACCGCTGATCCTGGCAGTTGTCGACACAATACGCACCCTGCTGTAAGCATCTATGGAGTTGGTCTCTTCATAGAAGAGAGCGCTGTCACAATAGAGATAGGTAGAGTTCCGCTTGAAAATCACATCTCCGATCAATCTTCTTACCTCCACTCCATCCCTCTTGACCCCTTCCAGACTTCCGGCCTGGACAATTTCCACTTCCCCCTGGGTTTGGGCAAAAGTTGCTCGTGAAAAAAGCGACCCAAAAAATAAAAAACAGAATAACAAATGGCGTTTCATGGCTGGGATGCAGTTCATCTGGGAAGTTGACGGCATTCAGCCGCACATTCAGGCCGGAATGGCTCTCAACAAGGTTTGAGTACGGTCCGGGCCGACCGAAACAATGGTGACCGGCACCCCGGTTTCTTTCTCGATGTACCCAATGTATTCATGCAAGGCCTCGGGCAACTCATCGCAGGAAGAAACACCTGTGAGGTCATCTTGCCAGCCCCGCATTTCAACGTAAACGGGCTCGAGTTTTTCATTCACCACATCGTAAGGCATTTCGGATGTCAATGCCCCCTTGTAATTGTAATGTGTGCAAACTTTTATGTGATCAAGACCACTCAGCACATCCGACTTCATCATGATCAGCTCGGTCACGCCGTTCAGCATGATAGCATATTTCAATGCAGGAAGGTCCAGCCAGCCGCAGCGGCGAGCCCTGCCGGTCGTTGAACCGAATTCATTGCCTTTGCTTCTAAGCAGGTCGCCGGTCGCATCAAAGAGCTCTGTGGGGAAGGGTCCGCTTCCGACCCGTGTGCAATAGGCTTTGAAAATACCATAGACTTTACCGATGGAGACAGGAGGCAATCCAAGTCATATACATGTTCCTGCGGCTATGGTGTGCGAACTGGTGACGTAAGGATAAGAACCGAAATCGATATCAAGCAGAGACCCCTGAGCTCCTTCTGCCAGCACCCTCTTCCCATCCCTCAGCGCACGGTTTATGACATACTCGCTGTCGATGAACGGAATTTGACGAAGCAGCTCAAGCCCTTCGAAAAAAGCCGGCTCTATCTCATCCATATGATAGACGAATTGGTGATGAGCCAGTATGGCTTTGTGCTTGTTCACCAAAGCATCATAGAAATCCTTGAACCGGGGGTGTTCAAGGTCGCCAACACGAAGCCCGTTCCTACCCGTTTTGTCCATATAAGCTGGACCGATCCCTTTGAGTGTTGAACCGATTTTCTCCTTGCCTTTCGCTGCTTCTGAGGCGGCATCCAGCAAACGATGGGTAGGCAGGATGATATGAGCCTTACGGGAAATGCACAAGTTGGAGAACACATCTACCCCTTTCGAGGTCAAGGCATCCACTTCTTTCTTGAAGACAACCGGATCAATTACTACGCCATTGCCGATGATATTTAATGTTTGGGGATGAAAAATTCCGGAGGGAATGGTATGCAGTACATGCTTGTTCCCTCCGAACTCAAGCGTATGTCCGGCATTGGGTCCCCCTTGAAAACGAGCAATGATGTCATAATCCGGGGTAAGAACATCAACAACTTTGCCTTTGCCCTCGTCGCCCCATTGCAGGCCGAGCAGTACATCCGCCTTCATCTTTTCATTCATCGCTGATGCCATGGATTGGTAATTCGAAAAATCAATTGCTCAGAACCTGTTCGGCCAGTGCCTCGTTGTCAACAACCTGAAATACGTTAACCAACTTGGTGATCACCAACAAATTCTTGATTTTCTCGGGGACAGCACAAATCACCGCCTCGCCACCCGACTTCCGCGCTTTGGAAAGTATTCCGAGCAACACATTGAGGCCGGTGCTATTCATGTATTTGAAATCATCGAGGCTGATGACAAACCGGCTATTCTCCTTTTCGGATATTCCTTCAATCTCCTCCATCAATGAATTGGCCTGGTTTTTTTCAATCAGGTTGCCTTTGAGTTTCACAAGGGTGTAATTCGCTTTTTCCGTAATCTGATATTCAAAATCCATGTGCTTATGTGTATCAGGGCAAATTTACCCCATTTTTCGTTCGTAGATGTCCGCATTCGCCCTTCAATTGCAACTCCCTGCATTTGCCGAAAAGGTTGAGGCTGTGGTTCGTCACATCAAAACCAAGGATGTCGCCCATCATGGTCTGAATCTGCTGAACCCGTGGATCACAAAACTCGAACACCTTTCCGCAATCTTGGCAGATCAGGTGATCGTGCTGTTTATAGGCGTATGATTTCTCGAAAAGGGCCATGTTCTTGCCGAACTGATGCCGGGTCACCAGGTCGCAGGCAAGTAAGTGCTCGATGGTATTGTAGATGGTGGCCCTGCTCACGCTTGACTTTTTCTTGCGCATGAGCAGGTAAAGTGAATCGATATCGAAGTGATCGTCGAGCGCATAGACCTCCCGAAGAATCGAATACCTTTCGGGGGTTCGCCTCAGGTTCTGCTTTTCCAGGTATTCGGTAAAAACCTGTTCGGCTTTTGAAACCACATCCTCTTTCATGGTTGCCTGTCGTGAAGTTTTCATCGTGCTCCTGAGTCTATACGGGTGACTGCAAGGATTCCGGGCAACTTTTCCAGCCTCCGGACAAGCACCTTCAAATGCTCCGTATCGTGAACGAAAAGCATGATGGTGCCTTCAAAAAGTCCATCGTTGCTCTCGATGTTGAGTGACCGGATATTGACTTTCAATTCAGATGAAATGATCTTGGTGATGTTACTCACTACGCCCACATCGTCCATGCCGTTGATCCTGATTCCGACCAAAAAGGCGATCTGCTGTTGTCCGAACCAACGTGCTTTGACGATACGGTAGGCATAATTCGACATCAGCTGTATGGCATTCGGACAGTTGGTGCGGTGGATTTTGATCCCCTCATTGAGAGTGATGAATCCGAACACATCATCCCCGGGGATAGGATTGCAGCAAGGAGACAGCTTGTAATCGATCTTGTCCATGCTCTCTCCGATGACCAGCATATCGCTTTTCCCACGGATGGAACGGACCATTTCCTCGAAGTTCTGCTTATCGGTTTTCTCCGGCAAGATCAAGCTTCCCTGCTCCTTCATGTCGAAGAAGTCCTTGAGGTTTTTCAGGTCGATGGCTTCCAAACCGATTCGGTGATAGAAATCGGTGAGATTGGAAACCTTATAGAACAAAAGCAACTCGTTGATATTATACTGCCTACCAACCAACTTCAATGCGCGGAGCCTGCGCTCGAAAATATCCTTCCCACTCTCGGCGATACGTCTTTTATCCTCCTTGAGGGCGGTCTTGATCTTGGATTTGGCCTTCGCTGTGATCACACTCCCGAGCCACTCGTCCTTGGGATTCTGCTTCGATGATGTCAGTATTTCAACCTGATCGCCGCTTTTCAAGACATGGCTGTGGGTCACCAAACGGTGATTGACTTTGGCCCCGATGCATCTACTTCCGATGTCAGAGTGAATCTCAAAAGCGAAATCCAATGCAGTACTGCCTGAGGGAAGCGTCTTGATCTCACCACTGGGAGTAAAGACGAAAATCTCATCGGCGAAGAGATTCAGTTTAAAATCATCGATAAAGTCGAGGGCGTTGGATTCGGGACTCTCCAGCATCTCTCGAATGCGATTGATCCAATCATCAAGCGCAGTTTCATGGTTCGACTCCTTGTATTTCCAATGGGCTGCGTAACCCTTCTCCGCGATTTCATCCATCCTCCGGGTTCGAATCTGCACCTCCACCCATTTCCCTTCTTTGCTCATCACCGTCGTGTGCAAAGACTCGTAACCGTTGGCCTTGGGAGTGGAAATCCAATCGCGCAACCGGTCAGGATTAGGGGTGAAATAATCCGTAACAATGGAGTACACCTTCCAACAGTCGGATTTTTCTCGATCAAAAGGCGTGTCGATGATGATGCGAATGGCGAACAGGTCGTAGACCTCCTCAAAAGAGACCTCCTGCTTCTTCATTTTGTTCCAAATCGAATTGATTGATTTGGGCCGCCCCTTTATTTCGTACTTGAATCCCTCCTGCTCCAGTTCCTCGCGAATGGGCCGGGTGAACTCCTGGATGAACTTCTCGCGATCGCGCTTGCTCTGTTGTAGCTTCAAGGCAATGGACTTGAACACGTCCGGCTCGGTGTATTTCAGCGACAGATCATCGAGCTCTGTCTTGATGGAATATAGACCGAGACGATGTGCAAGCGGAGCATAGAGGTATGCGGTTTCTGAGGCGATTTTCAGCTGCTTGTCCTTGGGCATGGAACCCAGGGTTCGCATGTTGTGGAGCCGGTCGGCGATCTTGATGAGGATGACCCGCACATCATCACTCATGGTAAGCAGCATCTTCCTGAAGTTCTCAGCCTGCAGGGAAGATGTATGGTCGAACACACCGGAGATCTTCGTCAATCCGTCAACGATTCCGGCCACCTTTGGATTGAATAACCGCTCGATGTCCTCTAGGGAATAATGAGTGTCTTCCACCACATCGTGCAAAAGGGCGCAAACGATGGACAATGCCCCGAGTCCGATCTCCTCCGCGACAATCATGGCAACGGCAATCGGATGAAAAATGTAGGGCTCACCCGTTTTTCTGCGCATATCCTTGTGCGCTTCGAGCGAAATGTCGAATGCCTTGCGAATCAGTTTTCGCTCGCTCTTTTCAATATTGGGTTTGCAAGCCCGCAGAAGTGCACGGTACCTTTTCAGGATTTCTTTCTTCTCGGCTTCGGGGTCGAGTACCACGGGCAATTCGCTTGTGTCGGCCTTGGATACGGGCTGCGGTGTTGTCGACATACTTACAAATATAAGAAAGACCCCTCCGTCAAATGGAAGCTTTTCAGCCGTAAACCAACAGGGCTTGTCAGGAAGTTCCTACTTGAGTTCCGAGAGATATCAGTGGAACTGAAAATCCATTAACCGTTCACCATTACCGGCATGACCAGCATTAGCAAATCGGCGTGCGGATCAGCTTCAGCCTTGGGCGGGGATAGTAAACCGGCACGGTTGGGCAAAGACAACTCCAACTGAACATGTTCCGACTGGATGTTGTTCAACATATCCTGAAGGAACCGAGCATTAAAGGCGATTTCGATGTCCTTGCCATCGTAAGTGCAATTCAAACGCTCGTTGGCATCGTTCCCGAAATCAACATCTTCTGCGGAGATATCTACCTGGCTTCCGGCTATGCGGAATTTGACCTGGTGGGTGGTTTTATTCGAGAAGATACTGACGCGGCGAATTGAATTCAGGAAAGACTGCCGGTCGATTTCCATCCGGTTGGGATTGTCCAGCGGGATGACGGCCTCGTAATTGGGATACCTTCCGTCGATCAAGCGACAGATAAGACTGACATTTTCAAACGAGAAAAATGCATTGGACTCGTTGTAATCGATTTTCACCTGCGTGCTCGCAGATGGAAGAGAGGCTTTCAGCAGTCCCAGTGGCTTCTTGGGCATGATGAACGCCGTTTCTTTGGCCGAGCGAATGTCAGCACGACGGTAACGGACAAGCCGGTGAGCATCTGTAGCCACAAAAGTGGCACCTTCCTGTCCGAATTGACAAAACACACCGGTCATGACAGGCCTCAAATCGTCCGTTCCGGTGGCGAAGAGCGTATGGGTTATCGCTTCTGAAAGTACATCGGAAGGCATTTCAATGGTAGAAGGCTTATCGATGACAGGCAGTTTGGGAAAATCCTCGGCATTCAATCCGGTCAGCTTGAACTTACCGTCGGATGAATTGATCTCTACCTGAAAACTGTCCTTTTGAACCTTGAAAGTAAGGGGTGTGACACCAAAGGTTTTGAGTGTCTCCAACAGGATCTTGGCAGGAACTGCTACGCGCCCGCTCTCCTTACTGTCGACCGACAAAACCGTCGTCATAGTGGTCTCCAGATCAGAGGCAGACACCTTCAAGGAGTCGGGGCTCAATTCGAACAGGAAATTCTCCAGGATTGGCAATGGAGTGCTGCTTTGCAGTGCTCCACTGATCACCTGAAGCTGTTTGAGAAGGATATCGGAGGAAACAATGAATTTCATAATGACAAACGATTAGGGGTTGATCAGGACGAATTGATGTCCGTAGGGCAAAGATATTCAGGCACCCGAGGTGAAGATTGGCAGACCCACCGGACTTTTCAACAAAAGTCGTCCAACCGGTCAGAACCTGGACTGGGCGGGGGTCTTGTCGGGACCCGGGGTGAAATTCTGAGGGTCTTTCAGGATACGGTCAAAATGAAAATACTGGCATACCAGCATCGAAGAATCACCCGACATGAATCCATAGAATTTATCCAGATCGAAAGAAACAGGCATCCCGGAAACCGGATCCAGTTGTAAGCGTGTGGAAGCTGTCAAGGGCTTGCGGTAGCACGTTAATTCGCGGGCGACTCCATCATCTAGTTTTACCTGGATTTTTGCGAATGGGGCGGAACGACGAATGGAATCGACCTGGCCGGTTTTCATTTCTCCGTCAATACGCTCGAAATACGTTTCACTGAAGGCCGATAAAAACAAGCGGATCTTATTAAGATCCAATGAAGATATGGGGGTACTTTGGGCACCTGACACCACGGAATAAGTTGAATCGGGAAGTCGGTTCAATTCAAAGGTGCGATCCGGACGTGAATATTCGTCGATACGAACCTTTGTGATTCCCCTGGGATCAAATCGAAAAATCGACTTATCACGCCATTCGGATTCCATGGCAAAATACCGGGTGGTTAAAAAACCATTGAAGCCCGGAATATGCGTAATGAAGGGCTTCGTGGACTTTTCAATGTACATGAAGGTACCTAGATTGTCCATTGTGGGATGGCCGACGTAGTATTTTTTCACTGCTTTCCCTCCGGAGTAGACTTCAATCTTTACCGAGGTGGCCGCCATGACTTTCATGGTATTGTTGTACAAATTCTTTCCAACCGGACTTTTAACCTGGACCGCCCGGATCGTATACAACAAATTATCAATAGCGTCTTTCCTGGCAGTGAATTTCTCATTGACGGACCAGGACCCATCTCCCCTACGCTTCAGTGTGACTTGATGGCCGTTTTTGTCAGCGAGGAACAGCTGATCGACGGATGCAGTATCCTGAAATGCAAAATCACTTAACTCTCCCTCCAGGGAATCGGTGCTTCGCATCCACCAGGCCGCTACGGCTAAAACCACAAGGAGTATCAATACGCCAAAGGCGGTCTTATTTCGTTTCATGTCAGCCTTTTTGAATTTGCGCGTTTTCTCAGAATAAACTTCAGCAATCCGGTCATTAGCACTGCAATCAACGGAACGAACAAGGCGACGCTTGTCCACATCCCTTGACCGGTCTCCATCACGGCAGGATCAAGGAGACGCAGTTTGAAATCCTTATTCCTGCTCATCATCAACTCGTCCCCTTCGGAAAGGTAATCGATCACATTCAACAAAAAGGTCTTGTTTCCGAAGGTGGTCCCGGTGAATCTATCCCTCCCCAGAGGCTGTGCCTGACCGCGCTGGACATCATTGCGGATCATGTCTCCATCGGAAACAACCACCATCTTACCGCCCGTGGTGGACTCCTTGAAACCAATCTCGGAGTTCTCCGCAATCAGAGGTGGAATCCTGTTCTTGTAAAGAGAAGTAAAATCGCCTTCCAACAAAACAGCGACGGGAACCTCTTTGTGCGGAAACATTTTAGGATCGGGCTTGAATTGCATGATACCAAGGCTCACGCGCACAGGAGCAGGCAGGACTTTGCTATAGCCGGAGGTGGTCAAAAGGATGCTTCCTTTCACGCCGGGAGCCTGAACCAGATCGATGCTACTGACGAATTGGCCTTTGATGGCATTCAACCGGCTAACAATGGGATGGTCCGACTTGGGAGTCATGACCGGGAAATAATACCAGGGCAGAAATTCCTGTTTGGGTTGATTGCCCACTGTGCCGGTCACCACAGGGATGAGTGACGCCATGAGGTCCTGGACCAGGTCATAATTGATTCGCGCCCCATACCGGAAAAGCATGTCATCCAGCCGAAGGTCACGTGCAAGCGCCATCGTCTCCCCCCGGCGGCTCAGACTGTCCATGGTCACTGACATAGGGTCGAGCAACCAAAGCACCCTCCCTCCCTTCATGACAAATTGGTCAATGACAAATTTATCCTTCTCGTCAAATGCACTATCGGGCCTGGCGACAACAAGGGTTTTGAAGTCTTTGAGGGCATTGAGCTGGCCGTCAATCCGGACACGTTTGAGCGCGTAGCTGTTACCGATCGCCGCTGCGAGGTCGGCCACCTGAAGTGTATCCAATTCACCGTGGCCCTCGAGAAAACCGATGGAAGGCCTGGCCGGATTTGTCACCTTGCGAACGGCATTGCTGAATTCGAATTCCAAATTTTGGATGCTGTTGTGCAGCATCTGCTCCGGGGGGGCACCAAGCTGGCTTTTCAGCAATAAAACACTTTCCTCAACATTGGCAAAACTCACCAAGGCTCC
>JAULUX010000284.1:6391-31846 GCA_032111385.1 Bacteroidia bacterium | reverse complement strand
AAGAACCGTTTTGGGGTCGAAAGGTAGACGTGTAGACTATGCAAGTGAAGAAAAGCAACACCGGCCCTACCCTTCATTGAAAACCATCGGTTCGGGATAGGCCCGTAAAACAAAGAGGCGATCCCGTTTGGAATCGCCTCTTCAAGCCTTTAAACGGGGATCAATATTCCCAGAGATCAATTTCGAAGTTGATCATGTCTTGTTTGATGCGCTCAGCCTCCAACAACTGATCGAGGGGGTTTGCCTTGTAATCGTCGATACGGCGATTGTAAACATTGTCCTCTTTCATGATGTAACTGTTGAACATCCTCTTCTGGAAGATGTCCTCGAACGACATCCGTTGCGCTGAATTGAAACGGTTAGCAACCTCGGCATTGGCCAGGATACGACGAGCTTCGGGATAGTAGACCCAGAAGAGGTTTTTCTTCTGTCCGCCTTCCACCAGATTGCCTTCCTGGTCACGGGCGAGGTACATCGGACAAATACCGATGATCCTGCACTTCAATTCGGAACGCTGTTTGTCGAAGAACCATTCCTCCTTGAGACGAAATTGAACAACGTCGTCGGGGTTGAAAGCACGGAACACCGTTGAATCGTATTCGTCATAAGGTGGCTCGGAGCTGGTCACTTTGATCTGAATGGAATCGGCACCCCCAACCTTCTCGAATTGAGCCAGTGTAAGTGGTGTGATGAATTCCTCGTCTTCATACGCGGTGAGGCTTCCTTCCTTGATCGCGTCCATGAACACATTGACCAGGTTCTTGCGGTCCTTGGTTTCTCCGGTCTTGGGGAAACGCAAAGGGGCATTGATCTTTTCATTCAGATCGATATGCCTCCAGATCCGCTTGGCCCACATCACGTCGGCTTCGCGCAGATAAGTATAGGGAATGACCCGGCGTGCCGGATTATTTTCCTTCACATATACTCCATCCAATACGTTTTGAGCGGTTGCCATCATGCCCGGAAGTACGAGCAGGAAAAGCATCAGGATGCGTTTATTCATGCGTTGCAGGATTATCTATTCGTATTACGTTTAAACAGACCGACGGGTTCACCCGCCGGACCGGTTTATTGAACCGTGATCGGAATTGAATTGATTGTACGCGTAGTTCCGTCAGGCATCGACACCTTGATGTATTCGAACAGAATCTTATCTCCGGGACGAGACTGCTCGATTACACTTTTCATGTCTCCGGTAAGGGCACCTCCCGAATCATTGGCTTTCTCCACCGGATCACGTCCCTTTCCGTAACGGCTCATCTTGAAGCTAAGAACCTTGGGATACAATTCGAAGTCGAAATTCTCCATGGTGGGAATCACACCTTGCTGCGCAGCAAGAGCGGCTTTGGGAACACCTCCGTCTTTCTTTCCGGCGATTTTAGCCACGGGATCAGGAATGCTCTTCAAACGGAAGCGGAACTCACCCATCTGCATGGGCTTTCCGTTGAAATCCGCAGTGACGACAACCTTCGCCTCACCCGGCTTGCCTTTGGCTTCACCGATGTAGTGGCTCTTACCCAATTTGGCGTCAGGACTCATGGTGAAACCGGTAGCGATAACCTTCACTTTCTCATCCGGAACTCCGGGAACAGAAACGGTAAGCGGGTTGGGCACACCGATGTAAATCACATTCATTTTGTCGGCAGCCACGGATGCGCTGGGTTTCGCGACGATGTAAGAGTTCTCGAACTTGAATTCAAGCATCTTGTTCGCATCATTCGGATTTTTCACTTTGATAACCCCGGCATATTTCTTCTCGCCTACGCCTGAAGCACGTACCTTGTACGTTCCTACCCCACCGGAAACAGTCAGTGCGCTACCGCCCACCACGATATCCGGATTACTGGTTGAACTCATCGCTGCAAGGAAGATATCCGCCGAGTATTCCTGCCCTTCGATGACGTAGCTGGAGGGAGCGATAACTTTCGGAGCGAGCGTATCGAATTTGAAATCCGATGCACTGATTGCACTGAGGAGATGTGTAACAATTTCGGATTCGGCGTTCTTCACGTCAGTCTGTATCTTGGAAAGCAGGGCTACGGTAGCTACCACGGGGTTGTGATAGAAGTTAGCCATTTCCCATGATTTCTTACCTCCCTCGAGATCGCCTCCCTTGGTGTCTTCCGTGTTAAACAATTCATTCAATCGCTTGGTGAACTTGTCACGATCCGCGGGATCCAAAGCCGCAATCACGTTCTTCTTGAACGTCTCGATGCGATTCCTGAGTTCAGTGGCCTTGAAACCACGTCCATCCTGTTTGTCTCCGCACATGATTCGAGTGGGCTCATCGTAATCGTCTTGCTTCTTCATTTCACGAAGAGGAACTGTCTTGGAGCCTTCCTCGATCTTGTCGGTCACACGGATCAGCGTATCCTTCAGAGAGGATACAAATCCTTCCAATTGCTCGCATTCGGCTTTGACGACCTTGGCTTTTTCGTAGAACGGCTTGGTCTTGGCCGCATCGCTTTGCATCTGCTTGTCGAATGCCGCGTAGGCCTGCTTGTTCTTGCCATTAAGGTTGTTCACCGTAACTTCGAGACTGTCGTTGATCGTAACGAACGCATTGATGATTTCTTTGGAGACGTTCAGTGCCAGCAGGGCTGTAAGCACCAGGTACATCATCCCGATCATCTTCTGCCTCGGTGATAATTTTTGTCCTGCCATTTCTCTATACTATAGTTTGGTGGTGTATGGGTTGATGAAAAAGACAGGTAGGCTTATTTGCCGGGACTCATTGCAGTCAGCATGTTGCCATAGATGGTATTCAAAGAGCTGAGGTTCTTGGCCAACTTGGCAACCTCCTCCTTGTACTTCTTGGTGTCTTCTACCGTATTGTTCAGGTTGTTCAATAACTCCTGCTGGGCAGTTGACATACCGTTCATGGTCTGTGCGACTTTCTCGTAAGAAGCGGTCAAGTTAGAGACCGTCTTGGATGCTGCAGCTACATTTTTGGAATATTCTTCGGTAGCGACTGCGGCATTGGAAAGCGTAGCCATCTTGGCTGTGTTTTCGCCAAGTGATTTCAAGCCGGTTCCAAGGCTTTGGATCAGCTCAGGTCCAACTTTGGCATCCGCCATCAATTTATCAAGGTATTGCGCAACCGGATCTCCGGAAGTTGTTTTGGGCTTCTTACGCTCTGAGCCCGGCTCATGCATGCCTGCGAGTTCAGGATAAACCAAAGACCAATCCACTTCTTCGTGTGGGGGTTCGAATGCTGAAAAGAAGAAGATAACCGCTTCTGTAAGAAGACCGACAGTCAACATGATTCCTGCACCTTCCCAGTGCTGGATCTTGAAGAGAGCCCCTACGATAACGATTGCTGCACCGAAACCATAAAGTTTGGACATAATCTGCTTAAAGGCCTTCCCTTGAGTGAATTGAGCAAATCCCATTGTTCTCGTGTTTTAGTGATGTGGTTGTGGTATAATTTTATTTGATTGATGACAAAAGAAGTGAAAGAACGATCTTCAACCCTGAGGCTGCAGATATAAAACGGGTACTAAGCGCGTCGGCTCAGAAGTCGGCTTTATCGCGGCCGAGGAAGTCCATTACACAACGGAATCCGATATAGGATTTGGCAGTGTCTTGGTACTCGTAGCTTCGGGAACCGGTTTGCATGTAATAGGCCACGTCCTTCCATGAACCTCCACGGATGACCTTCCTCTTCAATGCAGGAGGATCGGTGTCCTTGGCGTCGTAGGTGTAATCAGGGTTGAGGTCGTGAATGAAACTGTAAGAAGCCTCATCGTAGGCATTGCTTGTCCATTCGGCTACGTTACCGGCCATGCAATACAGGCCGTAATCGTTGGGCCAGTACGCCGTTGCCTTGACCGTGTAGAAACCACCATCGTCGATGTAGTTTCCGCGAAGGGGTTTGAAGTTGGCGAGGAAACAACCGCGGCTGTTGCGGGTGTAGGGTCCGCCCCAGGGATAAGGACTGTTTTCGAGTCCACCACGGGAAGCGTATTCCCACTCACTTTCAGTCGGCAGACGGAAGTCCTGGACATAGGTTTCCTCGTTGGTTTCGATGTAGGAGTTGAGCAGCTGGGTACGCCAGACACAAAAAGCCTTGGCCTGAAGCCAGTTCACTCCGACTACGGGATAATCATCATAGGCCGGATGCCAGAAATAGGCTTTGGTGATGGGATCGTTGAACGAATAGGTGTAGTCATGGATCCAACACAATGTATCCGGATAGATATTGATGATCTCTTTCTTGATGTAGACCGACCGGTCTGTACGTCCCTGGGGACGGTTGGCAAGGCTTCCTGCCGCAGGATCACGGTCTGTGCTGTAGTCTTTCTGGGCAGCAGCCATGAGATCGATCCAATAATACTCGAAATTCAATTTTCGGGAATCAACCTCTTTTCGGCGGTAAAACCGCTCGCTTTCCGGAAGATACAGCTCGGCAAGCGTCTCGATGTTTTCTTCCTGATCCCAGCGGATACGCTCCGCCCAGTTGATCCGCTCACCATATTCCCCTTCTTCGATCAGGTGATCTCCACCCAGAAGGCGATGGGCAAGTGAGTCACGCACCCAATACACGAATTGGCGGTACTCGTTGTTGGTGATCTCGGTGTTGTCCATGTAAAAGGCATGCATGGACACTGTTTTGGACAAGGCGTTTTGGGCGTAAGGTACGTCCTGGTCGCTTGGTCCCATGTTAAAGGAACCTTGCGGAATGAACACCATTCCATAGGGATCAGCCTGGTACCATTTTTCACGGCCCTGGACACCTACGAGTTGACCACGGTCACCACCGCCACAGCTGCTCAGGAGGAGCAGGGCGATGGAAGCAATCATCAGGTTTTTCATGCTTTTTGCGTTTAGCCGGGTATTTGTCTGGCGACAGCTATTCGAACGATAAACTGAGTCGTTTAGTATGCGGACAATCTCCGGTTTCAATAATACGGGAACTGAACCAAGTTAGTTGCCAATTCGGTGAAAAAAACCGTTTTGATTACAAGAACCTTACATTTTTGATGGATACGGGCACGCGCTTCTTCACATTGAAGCAGTAACCCAACATCACCTCATGTGAGCCGTTGCTGTAATTCTTCAGCTCGGAGGTGGTATAATCGTAAGCGTAACCGAGACGGAGGTTCTCCATCAGGGTGATCCCTGCCATCAGTACCAGGGCATCCTGGTTCCTCCAGGAGAGTCCAGCCCAGTATTTGTTGTTGAAATGGGCGTTGACGTTGACGTCGATGGTGGTATTGTTCGTCACGTTCTTGACGAAAACCATGGGCTTTAAATTGACTGTGGGTGATACCTCGAAGGTATAACCCGCCATGCCGTAGTAGTGGCGGCGATAGACCTTGGAATACGTGTCCAGCTCAATGCCACTCTCTAACATGTGGGTGGAAGAAAATCCGGCATAGAAACGGTCACTTTGATAATACAATCCCGCACCAAGGTCAAAAGCACCACCGCTGACTGAGTTTTGAGGAATGGCAGGATCGCCCTGTACGCCGTCCGGGGCAGTGAAATCGGACCCGTCAATGGTATTCTGAACGATTCCACCATCTACACCGATTGAAAGCTTGCCGCTTCCCACATCCATGCGGTAGGCCATCGCCAACCTTGCGGTCAGGGTTTGCTCAAAGCCGATCTCATCCGTATTGATGCTCAAACCTACACCCAGTTTATTCTTCGCCAGTGGTGCATCGATAGAGAGTACTCCGGATTGAGGGCTACCTTCAAAACCTGCCCATTGCGAACGGTACAACAGGTTCGCACAGATAGCTTCATTGCTTCCTGCTGTAGCCGGATTCACCCAAAGCTTGTTGAACATGTTCTGGCTGAATTGGGGATCCTGTTGTGCACATGCGAAAGAAGTGATGAACGCGCCTCCAAGCACAGCTAAAAGTTTCTTCATACAGGTAGGTTTTCGATTTAGTTTGGGGGGTAAAGTACGTAAATAAAAATTACAAAGCCAAAATGCAGAAAAACACTTACTCACAGGAAAAAGAGTCGATTTGTTGCCGGAACCGGAGTTGCGCATGGATGGATGCCTTCAAAACTGGTAATCAACCCCATACGCATTCCAGTGTTAGAACGCCCAACCGATCTTGACACCGTAACGGAAACTGGGCAGAACAATCCGTGTATCAAGGTCTTGCGGAGTAAAGTTCAGACGTGGTTCCAGGTCTTTGAGAATGGCATAACGTTCTGCGGCTTCGGAAAACCGCTCATAAAAATCGTCGGGCAAAACGGCATTCTCGCTCACCTTCACCCTGTGGGAAGTCAACCCCAAGCCTGCGAAAATGAAATCAAAGAACAAACCCTTATAGGCCCTCACTTTGTATCCGATTTCAACTCCACCAGTGTTGGATGACACTGCCAGGTCGAGGTCCACAGAAATATCGGATCCATTATTATCACTGTAGGTGCCTGTGAGATTGCTCTTGTTCAACTGGTATTTGTAATAAACACCGGTATAGAATCCCCACAGGCCTTCTCCGGTGTTACCGGGATACCATCGCAACTCTGGCAGGACTTTGAATCCATTGAAACCAAAATCATTCAAATTGATCGATTCCGTCTGAATACCATTGATCTCAAGCAAACCGGAGGAAGGTTTATATCCTACTCCGATCACTGCACTGAAATGCGGCGAAATCGCCCTTTCGTACTGCGGTTGGAAAGTACCGAAGAGCGGCAAGAAGGGGTCAATCCCCACGTAGTTCTTTTGACCGAACACGTGCAGGACTCCGGTGGTCATGAGCAGGGCAGTGAGGATTCCCAGCCTGCCATTTCCGGATAAAATAAATTTCTTCATTTTGTTTTGGTTATCACTGTTTAATCGAGAAGGAATTGAAAGGATCACGTAATGAAGTGAATATTTTCATTCCGATGTTTAATTCGAGCATACAACTGAAAAAAAGCGTCAACCAGCGAAAGTATACGACTGATTTTTCAAACCATTTTATGTACCGCGTTCCACCAGCGCTCGGGCACCACATTGTTGCAAGCAGTCTGGTAATCACTATAGGAACAAGGCAGCAGATGATGGCTTAAGTAGCGGTTGCGCTTGCCGTCTGTAGGCAATTTCATCCACCAGCGGTCGGACCGCACACTTTTAATGAAAGTGATCTCCTCCTCCATTCCCTCGATGGCTACACGGTACGTGGTGTAGTTGGAAGTATTTTGCAAAGGCATGTCCTGCTTTCGCTGGCCGACCCCTTCGAGGAAGTACCAGATGGCTTGCGCGATAAGCTTCGCCGTCTGGCGATTGATGTCAAACCGGGGATTGTATTCGTAGATTCCTGCACCGCTCAACTTGTCGCTGATCCCGGCGTAATACATCATTTGGCACAACTCCTGTCCGAAAAATCCGTTCGGCGAACCGTTCGGATTTCCCGGGGCGTCGCTCATCCTCACAGCCGAGATGTCGAGCGTCAACAGATCAGCATTCCGGAGTATGGGCTCGGCTTCCTGTAGGTCGGTCTGGACCTGTCCCAGCCGATGAGTGTCGAAATGCAACTTCTTCATCAGAGCAGCGTTTTCGGTCCCGTTCAGGCAGGTCTGATACCCCACATTGCTGAAGTTGAAGAGGTAGTTGGGTTGTTCCAGGATGATCTTGCCGAGATAGGTGTCGCTGTTCACGGGGTCTTCCGGCAGCCCGAGATCAAATCGGGAATCGATGGAGACGATGTTGATGACCTGCTCGGCCATCCGGTATCCGGCATAATGTCCGTAAGTGAGGTCCTGGGAACCACCCAGCACGACAGGCACAATGCGGTGAGAAAGCAATTCACTGACGACCGTGGCCAGAGCCGCATAGGTGTCGTTGAGCGTTTCACCCGGGCGGAGATTACCAAAATCGGCAAGCGCCACCGGTGTTTGATGCAGTTTAAGAGAATAAAACTCTTTGCGGATGGCATCGGGTGCGGCTGCGCATCCCAGGTTGGAGACCGAACCGCGATCGTCGGGAATTCCAACCAAGGCAACACGCACTCCTTCGAAATCGGGAAAAGAGTCCGGACCACAGTGCGCTGCAACTGTCTTGCCCAGATGGTCGGACAAAAGTCGGTTTCCTTCGTTGACCAAAAGGGATTCAGGAATCGACTCGAAGTATGCGTCAATCATGCCTCGTCAGTAGGTGTCCCTTATCGTTTCTTCCCCTTTGAAGGGGCTTTCTTGGCGGCCGCCTTTTTTGTTGCTGCTTTTTTGGCCGCCGGTTTTGAGGTGGCCGACTTCGCAGCGGAAGTTCCTGTCTTCTTCGCGGAAGAGCTTGTCTTTTTTGCAGCTGCTTTTCGAACGGCCGGCTTTTTTGCCGCTGCTTTTTTGACGGTGAATTCTTTCTTGGCTTCCTTGGTCCCTTTGCCGATACGTCTCACTTTGCCTCCGGAGGGTTTCGTATTGGAGGCAATTTCCAGACAGTCCTCCAGACTGAGCAGTGCCGCGTCCGTGTCCTTCGGGATCCTGTAGTTTCGGCCGTCAACCACCAGATAGGGTCCCCAGCGACCTTTTAACACCTGCACATCCTCCCTATCGGCGAATTTCTTGATGATCCGCTCGCGTTCTGCGGTTTTCTTGGCTTCCACAAGCTCGATTGCCCTTGAAAGTTCGATGGTATACGGATCGTCCTCTTTGCTAAGTGACGCAAAAAGACTTCCGTGGCGCGCATAAGGTCCGAACCGGCCGATTCCGATAACGATATCCTCTCCTTCGTAAGCACCCAGGTTGCGGGGCATCTTGAACAGGTCAAGCGCTTCCTCGAGTGAAATGGTTTCCAATCGCTGACCGCTTCGGAGTTTCGCGTACCGGGGCTTGTCGTCTTCGTTCTTGCCGTTGATCTGCACGAGCGGACCAAAACGTCCGATGCGGGCGATGACAGTCAATCCGGTCTTGGGCTCCTTTCCCAGCTCTCGCTCGCCTGTTGCACGCTCGCTGTGCTTCTCGGTCTGCTCCACTGATTTATGGAAGGGACCATAGAACTTCTTGATCATCCTGGCCCATTCCAGATGACCATTGGCGATTTCATCAAAATCCTTCTCGACCGTGGCCGTGAAGTTGTAATCCATGATAACAGGAAAATTCTGGACCAGGAAATCAGTGACGACCGTACCGATATCCGATGGGAACATCTTGGCCTTTTCACTGCCGTAAGTTTCGGTCTTCACCTCCCCGCTCACATTCCCGTTTTTCAGCGTGATCACGTGGTAGTTCCGCTCGCGGCCCATCCGGTCTTCCTTGATCACATAACCGCGTTTTTGAACTGTTGAAATGGTGGGGGCGTAAGTGGAGGGGCGCCCGATGCCAAGCTCCTCGAGTTTCTTCACGAGGCTGGCTTCTGTATAACGTGCAGGGGGAGACGAAAACTTTTCAGTGGCGGTCATCACATCGAGCTCAAGCGCTTGCCCCTTCTCGAGGGGAGGCAACAATCCGCTCTCATTCTCCTCGCCTTCTTCATCGGTACCTTCCATGTACACCCGAAGGAAACCGTCGAAACGGATCACCTCACCGGTCGCCTGAAGAACATCCTGGGTCTTGTCGTTCTCGATGCTGACGATGGTCCTTTCCAGCTGGGCATCGGCCATCTGGCTGGCGATCGTACGCTTCCAGATCAATTCATACAACCGACGCTCGCCCGAATCACCATCCACCGATGGGTTCTCCATATAGGTGGGGCGGATGGCTTCGTGAGCCTCCTGGGCATTGGCGCTTTTGGTGCGGTATTGACGCGTATGGGAGTATTGCTTTCCATACATGTTTCCGATTGTATCCTTTGCCGCATCGAGGGCCAGTTGAGACAGGTTCACCGAATCGGTCCTCATGTAGGTGATCTTACCGCTTTCGTATAGACGTTGCGCGAGCACCATCGTCTGGGAAACAGAAAAACCGAGCTTGCGGGAAGCCTCCTGTTGAAGTGTTGATGTGGTGAAGGGGGCAGCGGGAGTTTTCTTCCCGGGCTTGACCTCCAGTCCGGCGATGGAAAAACCGGCATTCGCCAGTTTATTCAACAGGGACTCTGCGTCCTCCCGCTTGGAAAACCGTTTAGAAAGTTCCGCTTTCAGACTTGAAACCGCCCCTTTCTTGTCCTTGACGAGAAAATGAGCAACCACCCGGAATGCCGACTGGCTGTTGAAGGCCTCGATTTCACGCTCGCGTTCCACGATCAATCGAACGGCTACGGACTGCACCCGACCGGCAGAAAGACTGGGTTTTACTTTTTTCCAGAGTACAGGAGAAAGCTCAAATCCCACCAGCCTGTCGAGGATACGACGGGCTTGCTGAGCATTCACCAAATGCATATCGATGAACCGTGGGTTGTCAACGGCATCACGGATGGCTTTTTTGGTGATCTCGTGGAAAACGATCCGTTTCGTATTGGCCTGTTTGAGTTCGAGAGATTCAAACAGATGCCATGAAATGGCTTCTCCCTCCCGGTCTTCGTCGGTTGCGAGCCACACGGTCTTGGCTTTCTTGGCCAAACGGCGAAGCTCATCCACCACTTTGGCTTTATCGTCACTGACCTCGTAGTTGGGCGCAAAGTCGTTCTCTACATCAATGGCCTTGTCGTTCTTCACCAGGTCGCGGACGTGACCAAAACTAGACCTTACGGTGTAATCCTTTCCTAAAAACCCTTCGATTGTCTTGGCCTTTGCAGGCGACTCCACGATTACTAAATTGTCTGCCATGTACGGTTTGCGCTTCGGATGCTTTCTATCTATTGAAGGGGGCAAATTAAGAGAAAATTAACCAATAGGTGGAGTTGGGTCAATCATGAATAAACACATATTGCATTGAAATTCAGTGCTATAAATTACAATTGCACCTTTAAACCAACACCGTCCACCCTGAGTTTCCGGTGGTTGAAACCAATTGGATGGCGCCTTTACCCCGCGATTCGGGAAATGAAAAGGAAGGCCAATCGGACTTCCAAATGCGCCCAATTAATCTGCCAACTTGTCAGCCGCTGCCCTATTTTTGACTATCTTTGACCACTTAAAATCGCCATGTTGCACGAAGGAGAAAAAGTCATAGACGAAAAGCGCCAGGGAGAAGCCTTGGCCGCACCGGAACCGAACAACGCCAATGGTCGAAAACTCTTTTTAGAAAGCTATGGCTGTCAGATGAATTTCTCGGACAGCGAGATTGTCGCCTCTATATTAACCGGTGAGGGCTTTAAAACCACAGGTGTCGCGGACGAAGCGGATGTGATTTTATTGAACACTTGCGCCATCCGGGAAAACGCCGAGCAAAGGGTCCGCACGCGACTGCAGGATTTCAAGAAAGCCAAAAAGAAAAACCCCGGCCTGATCGTTGGCGTGCTGGGATGTATGGCCGAACGACTCAAAGCCAAGTTTCTTGAAGAAGAACAACTGGTTGACATCGTTGCGGGCCCGGACGCCTACCGTGACCTGCCCCGGTTGATCGAACAGGTAGAAGGAGGTCACAAAGCTGTGAACGTGTTGCTGTCGCGAGAGGAAACCTATGCCGACATCAACCCGGTCAGGCTAGGCTCGAACGGGGTGACCGCGTTCATTTCCATCATGCGTGGCTGTGACAACATGTGTGCGTTCTGCGTGGTACCATTCACACGTGGCCGTGAGCGCAGCCGTGATCCGGAGAGCATCGTCAACGAAGCCCGCGAGCTCTTCGAACAAGGGTATCGTGAAGTGACTTTGCTGGGTCAAAACGTAGATTCATACCTCTGGTGGGGAGGCGGCCAAAAGAAAGAGCTTGATCCTGAAACGGTGCATGCCGCTTTGAACCATCAGCTTGCTGATAACGAACAAATCCGCTATACCACTTTCGCAGACCTGCTTGAAAGGATAGCCCGGGTGGATGAAAAACTAAGGGTGCGCTTTTCCACCAGCAATCCCCGCGACATGACCGACGCCGTACTGCATGTGATGGCCAGATACGACAACATCTGCAAGTACATCCATTTGCCGGTACAATCGGGCAGTAGCAGTATTCTGGAAAAAATGAACCGGGGTTACACGCGTGAGGATTACATCCGGCGTATTGAATCCATCCGGAACATCCTGCCGGGTTGCGGACTCAGCACCGACATCATCAGCGGATTCTGCAGCGAAACGGAGGAGGAGCACAAAGAAACTCTTTCCCTCATGGAATGGGCAGGATACGATTTCTCTTACATGTTCAAGTATTCCGAAAGACCGGGAACAGCCGCGGAAAAGAAGTTCGAAGACGATGTTCCCGAAGAAGTGAAAGGTCGTAGGCTTCAGGAAATCGTCGACCTGCAGCAGAAACTTTCGGCAATGCGCACCGGCGAGGCCGTCGGCAAGACCTTCCGCGTATTGGTGGAAGGCAATTCAAAAAAATCGAAAGAGATGCTTTTCGGAAGGAACTCCCAGAACACCGTGGTCGTTTTCCCCAAAGGCGATCTGCGTCCGGGCGACTATGCAGAGGTTCGTGTCGACCGTTGTACGGCTACAACACTTATCGGCGAGGTGATCCGGATCATACCCTGAGATTTCCGATCATCCCAACACAACTTTTCAAGAACGCATGAACATCCAGGAAATCAAGAACAGGTTCGCCATCATCGGCACCTCTGCCCTACTCGATCATTCCATCGACATCGCCAGGCAGGTGGCGCCGACCGACCTCTCGGTATTGATCACCGGAGAAAGCGGAACGGGAAAAGAGATCTTCCCTCAGATCATCCATCACCTCAGCAGCCGGAAACACGGGCCCTACATTTCGGTGAACTGCGGAGCCATACCCGAGGGCACGATCGATTCTGAACTTTTCGGACACGAAAAAGGTGCTTTCACCGGAGCCCATGAAGCCCGAAAAGGGTACTTCGAAGTGGTGAACGGCGGAACGATCTTCCTCGACGAAGTGGCCGAGTTACCGCTGATGACCCAGGTCAGATTGCTCAGGGTGCTGGAAACCGGAGAGTTCATCCGCGTCGGGTCGTCCAAAATGCAGAAAACCAATGTTCGCGTGGTTGCAGCAACCAACGTGAACATTCCGGAGGCCATCGCCCGTGGGCGCTTCCGCGAGGATTTGTACTACCGACTGAATACGGTACCCGTGCACATCCCCCCTCTGCGCGAGCGCAAAAGCGACATCCACCTGCTGTTCCGCAAATTCGCTTCCGACTTCGCCGACAGGTACAAAATGCCTGTAGTGCAACTTCAGCCCGAAGCCCAGCAGCTGCTCATCGACTACCGGTGGCCGGGAAATATCCGTCAACTCAAGAATGTAACCGAACAACTTTCGATCCTTGAGCAGAAGAAAGAAATCGGACCCGAGACACTGATCAAATATCTCCCTTCAGAACACGGAACCTCGCTTCCGGTCCTGCTGAAGGATGAGCTCAAGTCCGGTGGAGACTTCTCAGAGCGGGAGCTCTTATACAAGGTCCTTTTCGATATGAAAAAAGACCTGACCGAATTGAAAAAAGTGGTCGCAACCATCATGGGAGGTGCGCCTTCCGTTGTACCCGACAGCGTCGCTTATGAGCCGGAATCATTCGGAAGAACGGTGCCGGAATTAATTGAAACACAACCCGGAGTCACACTGTCCACACAGCCGATCCGGATCGAAGCACACGAAGAGATGGCGGAAGAATCCCTTTCGCTCTCCGACAAGGAAAAGGAAATGATCCGAAAGGCGCTTCTAAAACACAAAGGTCGGCGCAGGGAAGCCGCCAGGGAACTGGGGATTTCCGAACGAACGCTTTACAGGAAGATAAACGAGTACGGAATCAAAGAATGAAGAACAAGCTCCTGTTCCTGACCGTTCCACTACTGCTGTTGTTCCAGAGCTGTGGAGTTTACACCTTCAGCGGTGCCTCCATTTCGCCCGAAGTGAAGAGTTTCTCAGTACTGTTCTTCCCCAACAGGGCCCAGCTGATACAACCTCTCCTGAGCCAGGCGTTCACCGAAAAACTCAAGGAGCGATTGTTATCCCTGTCGGGGTTACGCCAGGTGGACCGGGACGGAGACCTTCAATTCGAAGGATACATCAGCGAGTACAGAAACACGCCAACAGCCATTCAAGGCTCACAAACCGCGGCACTCAACCGGCTTACTATCAGTGTTTTTGTCAAGTTCACAAATACGAAAGACGCCAAACAAAATTTTGAAACTACTTTTACCCGCTACGCCGATTACGACAGCAAGCTGAGCTTCGAATCGGTTGAGTCCGGCTTAATGGAGGAAATCAACCGACAACTGATCGACGACATCTTCAACAAATCCGTCAGCAACTGGTAATGACCCGCGAACAATTCGACCGATTGGTAAAGCACCCGTATGACATCGGTGATGCGGCGGCCGAGCAATTGCCTGAACTTATCCGACAATTCCCGTATTGTCAGCCCTTGCGATCCATCTACCTCAGATACCTTTCGGAGCAAAACAGCATCCATTACCCCCAACAGTTGAAGCTGGCTTCAGCTTACTCCCCTGATAGAAGCCGGCTTTACAGCCTGATTCACGACGCGCCGCCTACAAAAAAGGTTCTCCAACCGGTGACCGCTGACATCTGGGAAGAAAAAGAAGCTGATCTTCCCGCACGGGAAACTGTAGAAGCAGCCGCGGCTCCGATCATTACGATTTCAGAGGCAGTTCACGAACACACTGCTGAAGTCAGCATTGAACAAGAGGATTCAATCCTGCCTGCATCACCGGTTGAGGAGAACATAGAGCAACCCGCTGAAAATACGATTGTCGGACCCGATGTCGGCTCAAAAACAGAACCCATCGAAGCAGTTGAGGCAGTTGAGGCTTCTGCGGCCACCCTGCATCCCGAAAACCAGCCTGAACTCGAAGACATTTTGAATCAACGTCTCAGGGAACTCGACCGATGGAAAGAAACATCTTCGGAACAACCATCTGACGAAGCCGATTCCCCGCAAGAAATTGTGCCGCCCCGGCCGATTTCACAAGAGACAATTCATGAGGTGGGTGCTCATGCTGAAAATACACCGATTCACACTTCTCCTGCCACCCCAAGTGACATAGAAGAGCCCGGAGAACCGGAAAACGTTGAGCAGTCGGACGAGCTCGACGAGTTGATCCGGGAAGGGATCCTTCACCAGATCGTCCATCAGACAGATTACCTGGCCAATCAGAATATCGTTCCCGAAGAAGTCGAACCCGCCGGTACCATGGATGAAGAGCCGGAGCCATCCTCGCCTTCAGAATTGATCGACCGGGAATCCTTATCCGAAGTTCAAGTTGCCCTCCCGGCACCGGCTGAATCCGATCGAGTAAAGTCGGCCAGTCCTGCTCTAGAGGAAAATATACCCGCTCAGCCAACACCGGAACCGCGAATACCCGCCACTACGGCTCAGGGTACCACAGAAAGAACCGCTATCCGGGCTGAGAAAAAGACCGGAGGGAATGCTGAGGGAATGCTCTCGTTCAGTCAATGGCTGAGAACCCATCAAAGCGGATTACGACCTTCTGCTGATTCCCCTTCGATCTCAGCGGATGAAGAACGACAACTGTCCAACCTCAATAAGGAGTCTGCTTCACCGGATGAATCCGCCCCCCAGACCGGAGCATTTCTACCCGACTGGGAGCCCTCGTTTGGTGAAATTTCACAACCGGCACAGCCCGCCGGAAAACCACGGATCATATTTGCGAGGGATTCCCGCCGCCGAGGCGACGTCTTACCTGAAGGCAGCTTGCCGGAAGTGCCACAGCAAAAGGAAGAAAAGCGCTTCAGAAGAGCTGAACATCCGAATACAAGGCAGGCCAGCCCGTCAAAGGCTGACCGCAAGGAGCAGAAATCAAGTCTGTCCGCCGAACCGGAGGGTGTGACTCCAATTCCCCGGCCCGAGCTGCGCCCCACAGCAGAGACTCCGCCCATCCAATACACGTTAGAAGGTTCATACCCGGAAGAGGAAGTGGAGATTCCCCCAAGAAGACCTCTTCCAGATCCCTCTACAGTTGATACGGATCCGCCCAAGCCCAAGGTACCTACCGAACAGCTGATTGAACGTTTCATACGCGAAGAACCTCGCATCAGTCCCAGCCGGAGCAGTTTTTACAGTCCGGTCAACATGGCACGCAAAAGCGTAGTGGAACCCGACGATCTTGTCACCGAAACACTGGCCGGTATCTATGCCCGGCAAGGGAACTTTGAGAAGGCCATCCAGTTCTATGAAAAACTCAGCTTGAAATTCCCTGAAAAAAGCCGTTACTTTGCAGCTCTCATCGAGGAATTGAATCAAAAAAACATTAATCCCTGACCCCATGTTCACCCTTATCGTCATCCTCTTGATCATCGTCAGCCTCTTGTTGGGCCTGGTCATACTTGTTCAAAACTCAAAAGGCGGAGGACTAGCCTCCGGCTTCTCTGCGTCCAACCAGATCATGGGGGTTCGCAAAACCACTGATTTCCTCGAGAAACTCACCTGGGGCTTCGCCATCGGCATGCTGGTTCTGGCTATGATCGGAAATTTCGTTCTCCCGAAGAATGCAGGATCAGGCTCTTCGTCCATCATCGAAGAACAGATGCAAAATGCTCCGGTTCCCGGCCCTGCACCTGCCCCGGCTCCCGCTCCTGCGCAACCAGCGCAGCCTGCAGGACAGCAGCCTGCTGCCACCCCGGCACCTTGATAACAACGCTACATGACAGCTTGTCCCGCAAGCTGTCACCGAATGCTGCCAAATCGAGCGATTCGCGAAAATTTGGCAGCATTTTTCTTTTTCATACCCCATGGCACAATAGCTGCTAAGCGCCCGGTCTGAAACAACGAATTCAAGCATTCAATTCATCAAAACAAAAATCAAAGTACCATGAGCAACGTAAGCATCAAGCCCCTCGCCGACCGTGTGATTGTCGAAGTATCACCGGCTGAAGAAAAGACTGCCAGCGGCATCATCATCCCCGACACAGCGAAAGAAAAGCCTCAAAAGGGCAAAGTCGTGGCTGTAGGCAACGGCAAGAAAGACGAGCCTCTTACCGTAAAGGTGGGAGATACTGTTCTTTACGGTAAATACGCCGGAACGGAAATCTCAGTAGAAGGGAAGGAATTCCTCATCATGCGCGAGTCCGACATCTTCGCGGTCATCTGATCCTTGCACTCCCCTCACATCATTCAATCTGTTTCAACTTTAAAACAAGCATAAGAAAATGGCAAAAGAAATTTCATTCGATCTTGAAGCGCGCGACGCCCTCAAGCGCGGTGTTGATGCATTGGCTAACGCCGTGAAAGTGACCCTTGGTCCAAAAGGACGCAACGTCATCATCGACAAAAAATACGGTGCACCCAGCATCACCAAGGACGGTGTTAGTGTGGCCAAGGAAATTGAACTGAAGAACCCTGTTGAAAACATGGGCGCACAGATGCTGAAGGAAGTGGCATCCAAGACAGCTGATGTTGCAGGTGACGGAACAACTACCGCCACAGTACTCGCACAGGCCATTGTGACCGCAGGCTTGAAAAACGTGGCCGCCGGAGCAAATCCGATGGACCTGAAGCGTGGTATTGACAAGGCCGTACACAACGTAGTGGCCAACCTCAAGAAGATGAGCAAGAGTGTGGGTGACGACAACCAGAAGATAGAGCAGGTTGCTACGATTTCCGCAAACAGCGACAGCGAGATCGGCAAACTCATCGCCGAGGCGATGGAAAAAGTGAAGAAAGAAGGGGTGATCACTGTTGAGGAAGCCAAAGGCACTGAGACCACTGTGAACGTGGTGGAAGGTATGCAGTTCGACCGCGGCTACGTGAGCCCATACTTCGTCACCAACGCCGACAAAATGGAAGCGGTACTGGAGAGCCCATACATCCTGCTTTATGACAAGAAGATCAGCAACATGAAAGAGCTGTTGCCTATCCTTGAGAAAGCCGTTCAGACCGGTCGCCCATTGCTGATCATCGCTGAAGACGTAGACGGCGAGGCACTGGCAACCCTGGTGGTTAACAAGCTGCGCGGATCCCTCAAGATCGCTGCGGTGAAGTCTCCGGGCTTCGGCGACCGCCGTAAGGCCATGATGGAAGACATCGCTATCCTGACCGGTGGAACCGTTATCAGCGAAGAGCGTGGATTCAAACTCGACGCCGCCGATATCACCTTCCTCGGACGTGCTGAAAAAATCACGATCGACAAGGACAACACCACGATTGTAAATGGTGCGGGAGGCAAAGAAGACATCACTGCCCGTGTCAACCAGATCAAGGCGCAAATTGAAACCAGCACCAGTGACTACGACAAAGAGAAACTGCAGGAGCGTCTGGCCAAGCTTGCCGGAGGTGTAGCCGTACTTTATGTGGGTGCTGCCACCGAAGTGGAAATGAAAGAAAAGAAAGACCGTGTTGATGATGCGTTGCATGCTACGCGTGCAGCCGTTGAAGAGGGTATCGTTCCAGGAGGAGGTGTAGCCTACATCCGCTGCATCGAGGATCTCGAAAAACTCAAAGGTGCCAACGACGACGAGACTACAGGTGTCGGTATCGTAAAGCGCGCACTGGAGGAGCCCCTCCGTCAGATCGTAGCCAACGCAGGAATGGAAGGTTCCATCGTGGTACAGAAAGTACGTGAAGGCAAAGATGACTTCGGTTACAATGCCCGTACGGACGCGTATGAGAACATGCTCAAGGCCGGCGTAATCGATCCGACCAAGGTTACCCGCGTAGCTCTTGAGAACGCTGCTTCCATCGCCGGAATGTTGCTCACCACGGAGTGCGTATTGAGCGAAATCAAAGAAGACAAACCCGCTATGCCCGCTATGCCGGGTGGCGGAATGGAAGGCATGTACTAAGCCATCCCCTCTTCCCAACAAAAGCCGTCTCGTACGTGGTACGTGACGGCTTTTTTCGTTTTACCTTCGTCTGCAAGATGCAGCGGCCGATTCTCCACTTGAAAACGATTCTGCGCGTTTCAAACGGGGTGGTTTTTGTCATCAGCCTGCCCCTACTCCTGCTCGCTTTTTTTTATGCAGGCGAAACCGTTTTCTGGAATGAAGGTCCGGCGACCGATTATCCATTGTTGCAAGCACCAAGACCCACCCTTGAAATACGATTTCACGGCCTCTTGTGCCTGATTGCTGCATCGGCATTGACCGGAATCGCCGGAAAAGGAATGGCAAACCGCAACCGGCCTGGCCGCCTGCATCGAACGACAGCCATTACCGTACATTCCACCTGCCTGGCATGTATCTGGTGGAACCCCTGGAACAGTGGGCCCATGGAAAACGAGGAACTGCAGGTCAAAGCTATCCTATCCTCCATGTTTCTATTATTGCTGTGCATGTATGCGCTATCATCGATTTCGACCCATCAAAACTCCATTGACCTAAAAAACAACCCTACCCCAAAAGCATGATCACCATCCCTGAACTGTACGGTCTTTACCTGCGCCATCCTCTCGTCTCCACCGACACGCGGTCGCTTCCGGAAGGATGCCTTTTCTTCGCGCTGAAGGGGCCGAATTTCAATGGCAACCTTTTCGCAAAACAGGCTTTGGAGGCGGGAGCGGCCTATGCCATCGTAGACGAGGATACCGGTGAAGACCCCAGGATACTTCGCACATCGGATGTCCTGTCGACGCTGCAACAACTGGCCAATTACCACAGGCACCGGCTGGATATCCACGTCCTTGGCATCACGGGAAGTAACGGAAAGACAACCACCAAGGAATTGTGCGCAGCCGTACTGTCACAGACGTTCGAACTGCATTACACCAAGGGGAATCTGAACAACCATATCGGTGTGCCGCTCACGCTCCTGCAATTGACAGAGGACCACGATTTCGCTGTCGTGGAAATGGGTGCCAATCACCAGGGCGAGATCGCTGAACTTTGCAGGATCGCTGAACCCGACTTCGGACTCATCACCAACATCGGGGACGCACACCTGGAGGGATTCGGTGGACGTGAAGGGGTGAAAAAAGGCAAGGGAGAGCTGTACCATCATCTGAAAGCGAATGGGGGACTCATCTTCATCCAGTTGGACAATCCCATTCTTCACGAAATCCTGCATGGTTACGATGATATCGTAAGTTACGGAACCGGCCCGCTTGTGCAATACCGAGGACGGATTCACCCGAACGACAGCGGATTCCTGCACGTGGAAGTCACTCACCCGTTCCACGCAGTGATCCGCACCTGTCTCACCGGCGATTACAACTTCGACAACGTGATGTGCGCAGTAGCCGTGGGAGGTTATTTCGGAGTGGAATCGCACGACATACAGTCGGCCATCGAGGCCTACACGCCCGATAATCAGCGATCACAGGTTATAAAATCAGGCAACCTAACGATCGTACTCGATGCCTACAACGCCAATCCCACCAGCATGCAGGCGGCGATAGACAATTTCGGTCGGCACTTCCATGGCCCTAAGATCCTGGCGATCGGCGAAATGCTTGAACTTGGTGAAACCTCGGCCGAGGCGCACCGACATGTCCTGGAACAGGCGGAGGCGCTGAATGCGGAACACCTGTTGCTGGTCGGAAATTCATTCCGTCAACCCAATCTGAATCCCGGTACGATGTGGTTCAGTAACTCTGGGGAATGCGCGGAATGGCTTCGTCAAAACAAACCTGACGGGGGCAGCATACTGATCAAAGGATCACGCGGCACGAGGATGGAACGCGTACTGGATGCTTTGAAGTGATGAGGCAATCTTAAAAGGGAATCAGGATCGCTTTTTCTTGCGACGCAGGAAACGTTCGAAGAATGAGCGAGGACGCACATCCTCGCCCATGTCATAATAACCGGAATTTCCACTCACGTATCCATAATGGTGCCCGTAGCCGTACCCGTAAGTCTGGGCGAAATCAGAGTCGTTGAGCAGGATACTGACATTCGGAATCTTTCCTTCCTTATAGAGATCATCAAGCGATCGCAGGTATTCTAGTTTCGAGTACCCTTGACGCACGAGGTAGAGGTTGACATCCGAAACCGGCATCACCAGGAATGCATCGGAAACCACACCGATCGGAGGTGTATCGATGATGACAATATCATACATTTCCTTCAACCGGCCGAACATTTCCCTGAGGGCAGGCTTGGATAGAAGCTCGGCCGGATTCGGAGGTATCGGCCCGGAAATGATGAGGTCAAGATTGGGAATGGTACTGTGCCGTATGACCTGTTCGAGTGTGGCGGAACCTGCCAGATATGTACTCGCACCGATATCGTTCGACCAACCGAAGTCCTGGAAGAGCTTTGGCTTTCGCAAGTCGAGTCCGACAACAACGACCTTCTGCTGTTGCAAGGCCATGATCGTAGCCAGGTTCAACGTCACAAAGGACTTCCCCTCACCGCCCACGGAGGAGGTGATCAAGATGGTGGTGCATTTCTGCCCGGTGTGAAAGAATTTGAGATTCGTCCGGACAGATCGGAATCCCTCTGCAAGTGCGGATTTGGGACGCTTGTGCACCACCAGATTGGATTCCGATTCGTCGGAATGACCAACCACTCCGATGATTGGGACCGTCGTCAAAGAGGCGATATCATCCTTGTTCAGGACCGTAGTGCGAAGAAGGGCACGGGCCAATATGAAGCCGGTGGGAATGAAAAGTGCAAGAAAAAGAATGACTACGGCGATGATCTTGGTATTGGGTTCGACAGCTTCATCCCCGATAGAAGCCTGGTCGAGTATTTTGTTATCTGAAACAACCGTAGCCTTGGCTATGCTGGTCTCGGCCTTTTTCTGAAGCAGGTAGGTATAGATGTTCTGGTTTACTTCCACATTGCGCTTGATCACCAGCAGTTCACGCTCCATCTCCGGCATATTGCTGATCTGGCCTTCGTATTGTGAGAGTTTCGAACCGATTGAATTCTGGGCAATCTGCATTCGTTGCTGAATGGATCGGATGTTGTCCACCAGGTTGGACTTGGTTTCTTTGATCTGCTGGTCGAGGATCCGTACGGCCGGCGCATCCTCCTTCACCCCGAAAACAAGGTTCTTGCGCTTGAGCTGCATGGCCTGTATTGAAGTGATCAATTCCACTAGCAGTGGATCCGGGAGACCCAGGCTGCTGACGGAAAGCGGAGTCAGGTCATCGTTCTTGACCACATAATCATACAACTGTTGTGTGGAGGTGAGTTCGATGTTATTCTTCATCCTCTCCACATCGAGTTCATTCACCCGGACCAACATCGCCCTGGATTGCTCACTAAGATCAACTGTCTGGTTCTTTTCCTTGAATTCCTGAAGACGCTGTTCGGTGTCGCTGAGGGTCGTCCCGGTGTTGTTCAGCTGTTCCTCCACGAAGCGCAAGGTAAGTGAAGCGACCTCCGCTTTGTCCCGTACGTCACGATCAATGTAAACACTGCCGATCGTGTTCAAAATATCTACAGCCCTGGCCGGCACTACGTCCTTGTAGGTCAGCACAACGATGTTCGCGTCTTTATCAAGAGGTTCCGCAGTGAAATTCTCGAGCATCTGGGCCACCAGCTTGTTGGCTGACCTTACTTTGATTTCATACGTGCGACCCGGACTGATTTTGGTATCGAGATTAGCAAAAAGTGTGAATGAAAAGTAAGAAGTGGTCACCCGGTCTCCGAACGCAAACTCCTTGACGAGACTAAATTCGGGCAGCCTGTCGCCCTCATACTCCACTTCGAGTTCGTACCGGTTCCCTTCGAGCACTTTGACCTTGAAGGGCAACTCCCGGAATTCAGGAACGATGGTATCAAGCTCCATGCGCAACGGATACTTCGGATAGAGGGGTAGTGCGATATAATGGTTCGTAGACCAATATTCAATGTGCAATCCCAAGCGGTCGATCGTCTCCTCGAAAACACTCCTGGACCGAAGCACGCCCACCTCGGTGGGGATGTTCAGGTTGGAACCGAACAGATCGCTGGAGAGGATATCCTCCACGTTTCCGGGTCCGGATTTGGAATCTTCAATCAACACACTTGCCGATGACTTGTAAACCGGAAGCGTCAACTTGATGTAAACGAAACCTGCCAACGCCAAAAGCACGAATGCGACAACATACAATGGCCATTTCTGAACCATCTGCTGAAAAACGAACTGCAATTCGAATTCGTCTTCCCTCTTTTGCTGTCCTTTCTGGATCGGGTTCATTGTGCACGGAAATAGGCTGTGGCAATCAAAGCGATTGCGGTGATTAGTGAAGTGACAACCGCCGTGGCCGGAGTAATGGCCGTGAATGCCTTTTTCCGCGTGGGCGGTGCATAAATCACATCGTCGGGATAGATAAACCGCGTAGCACCCACGTAAGAATTCTTGCTGGTAAGATCGACCGGAAGCTCTATGGACCCCTGTTCCGTTTTGCGGATGATCTTCAAGGCAGTGCGGTCCGCATAATTGTTCAGGTCACCGGCAAGGGCAAGCGCCTCGAGAATGGTCAACTGTTCATTGGGAACGTAGTACAAGCCCGGGCGGTTCACTTCGCCAAGTATCGATACCTTAAAACTCAGTTTTTTGACCACCACGATGGGTTCATCGATGTACCGCTTGAACCGCTGCACGATGGAATCCCTAACCTGAGGAATCGTCAAACCCCGTACATGCACCACACCTACGTATGGAAGCGAAAGGTTGCCATCATTGTCCACCACGATTCCTTTCTCATAAGCGGACCTGGTGTCGTTACCTTCAATATTCGCCGATAAAACTCCAATGGCGGGAAAAGCTTCCGGGTTGACGGTATTCAATTGGACGAGCAGGATGTCTCCGGGTTGGACGACCAGGGTAAAAACCGAGGAGTCTTGGAATACCGCCGGGTCGCCTTGCAGATACACCAGCTTACGTTGAGGAGTGCAGGAAGACAACAACAAGGCAGCCAATCCACACAGGAAACTGAGCCGAAGGAGGAAGGATTGTCTTGAATGAACGGGGATCATTGCAGGATGCTGCGGGCGATAACGATGCGCTGAACCTCTGAGGTGCCTTCGTAGATCTGGGTGATCTTGGCGTCCCTCATCAGTCGCTCGACGTGAAATTCCTTAACAAAACCATACCCTCCATGCACCTGAACCGCTTCAACCGTGGTACGCATGGCCACCTCGGAGGCATACAATTTCGCCATGGAGCCGGCCTGATTGTAATCCTTGCCATTGTCCTTCAGCCAGGCTGCCTTCAAACAGAACAACCGGGCAGCTTCAATCTCGGTAGCCATATCGGCAAGCTTGAATTGGATGGCCTGGTGGTTGGAGATCTCCGTTCCAAATGCCTTGCGCTCTTTTGAATATTTCAACGCCAGCTCGTATGCACCACTGGCGATTCCAAGCGCCTGGGCGGCAATTCCAATTCGTCCGCCCGTAAGGGTTTTCATGGCAAACTTGAATCCAAAGCCATCTTCTCCAATGCGGTTTTCCTTGGGTACCTTCACATCCTGGAACATCAAAGAGTGGGTGTCCGAGCCGCGGATACCCAGTTTGTTTTCCTTGGGTCCGATCGTGAAGCCCGGCATATCCTTTTCCACGATCAGGCAATTGATACCCTTGTGTCCTTTACCCACATCGGTTTGAGCCATGACGAGGTAGACCGAAGCCGAACTTCCATTGGTGATCCAGTTCTTGGTTCCATTCAACAGGTAGTGGTCGCCCTGGTCGATGGCGGTTGTGCGCTGGGAAGTGGCATCTGACCCGGCTTCGGGTTCTGAAAGACAGAATGCACCGATGATATCGCCTTTGGCCAGCGGAACCAGGTACTTCTGCTTCTGCTCCTCGGTACCAAACGATTCAAGTCCCCAGCAAACGAGGCTATTGTTGACCGACATGATGACCGAAACGGAAGCATCCACCTTGGAGATCTCCTCCATGGCCAGCACATAAGAGATCGTATCAAGACCACCACCACCATAGCGGGGATCGACCATCATGCCCAGAAAACCAAGTTCTCCGAGTCTTTTGACCTGATCGGTCGGGAACTTTTGATGTTCATCGCGCTCGATGACGCCCGGTAGGAGTTCATTCTGTGCGAAATCCCGCGCAGCCTGGCGGATCAGTTGGTGTTCTTCACTCAATTCGAAATGCATAGCTCTTCATTTAGCAGGTCAAAAATAAAGCATTCACCGAGGGTGAGGCCTTCACCGGGAAAGTTTTTCCTTTGTGGAATGGCTGAACTCCCAAACAATCTACAACGAACGGTGATCGGACTCATGTCGGGTACATCCATGGACGGCGTTGACCTGGCTGCATGCCGGTTCCAACGAAACTCAGGCCATTGGAGCTACACCATCCTGCAAGCAGAGACCTTCCCGTACTCGGCAGAGTGGAAACAACGGTTGACCGATGCCCCTTACGCTACGGCCGACAAAGTATTTGAAACAGATGCTGCTCTCGGACGTTTTTTCGGTCAACTCATTCTTTCATTTCTGAGGAAATCCCGAATCGAAGTCGATTGTATCTCGTCGCACGGGCACACTTTGTTCCACCGACCTGCACTAGGGTTCACTACGCAAATCGGAAGCGGTGCGTGGATCGCGGCAGAAACGGGACTCGATACCGTTTGCGATTTCCGCTCCAAGGACGTGGCCCTGGGAGGTCAGGGTGCCCCATTGGTTCCCCTTGGCGATAAGTTGC
>JAULUX010000284.1:0-6381 GCA_032111385.1 Bacteroidia bacterium | reverse complement strand
CATGGCGTTGAATCCGGCTGCACAACAACTGGGACTGGAGTACGACCCTGAGGGCAGAAACGCCCGTTCCGGAAACCTGAATCCACATTTACTCTCGTCCTTAAGCAGACTTGACTATTACCGGGAGGCCGGTCCGAAATCCCTGGGCAGGGAATGGTACGAAAAGGAGTTTTCGCCGTTATTGAGCGCTTGCACCGACCCGGTCGATTTGCTGAAAACATTATGCGAACACATCGCAGAAACGCATGCAATGGAACTCGGTAAAATCGCTAAAGTGGGACGGCTCCTTGCCACGGGCGGGGGAGCATTGAACGGTTACCTCGTGGAGAGGATCAGGGCTCTTTCGGGCTGGGAAATCGTTGTTCCGGAGAGAACGTTAGTAGACTTCAAGGAAGCACTGGTATTCGCCTTTTTGGGCAATCTATACCTTGAAAATGAAGTGAATGTACTTTCTACATCGACAGGATCACGAAGGAGCCATATCGGCGGTGCACTTTACAGAGGCGAATGATCAAAGATCATCGTCCTCGTCGTCGTACAGGTCGTCAAAAGCCTTAAAATTCTCCTCGATGACCTCCGGTTCAATCTGATCGACATCGTCCTCGTCGTCGACATCGTCGAACTTGACATTCTTCATTTCCTTGGCACTCATCGGTTCCATTTTGCGCTGCTTTGCACTACCGGTGACTGCAACCTTCTTCGTCTTTTCCGCTGTGGATTTTGCGGTTTTCTTTGGCGTTTTCATCTGATGATGAGCAGGTGATCTATGCGGGTTTGGTGAAATCGATGAGATGGAGGAAGAATGAAGTTTTTATGAACCAGGAACAAATGTAAAAAAGTTTACCCCTTCAAAAACAAAATATCAATACACAATTCCCTATATAATACTGATTATCAGTTTATTATTTTGCATTTTAAGGCTGATTTTAATACCCGAGAGCCCCGCTTTCACCTTTGAAAAAGCTCAATTACAGTCAAAATCCGACAAATTGGATTTCGAGCCGCTTCATCATTTTGACTTTAGTGACAACCACAAAAGTGGTGCTGATTCTAAAAAAAATGGGACCGGTATTCCGGCCCCATTTATTCTAAGTGATCGCTGTATTCTAGAACAGTTTGACCAACCGGGTTGTTCCAACAAGCTGGTCGCCGACACGCACACGAAGGATGAACTTACCGACCGGGAGCCGGTCGATTTCCTGGAAATTCAAAGAGTTTTCTCCCTCCTCGATCCGCATCAATTGCTGAAGGATCAGTTTACCGGACATACTCCACACTTCCAGGCTGCCTTTTCCGGCATGGCGTGAAGTAAGCAGAATGGTGGTCTTGCGGGAAACCGGATTGGGATACACGCTGATCAGGACGTCAGAATCCATACCTTCCACATGAACAGGAGTGAATGACTCCGAATGGCCGTTGAAATCGGTTTGAGAGATTCGGTAGTACAGCTCACCTGAGGGAGCCTCGTTATCCAGGTAGAAATAAGAACGAACCTGGTTGCTGTTTCCGGGAGCATCTTTGATACCTATCGGCTGGAACTCATGTCCATCTTCGGAACGCCAAACTGTGAAATAGTCATTGTCTGTTTCCGAACCGGTCGACCACTCCACTTCCACCCCCTGCACCGTTCTTCTGGCTTTGGTCCAGAGGAGATTGACAGGCAATGCAGATCCGGAAGAAGTGACATTGATGGTTTGAACCTGCACACGATTGCATGCATCGGTTATAGTGACTGTTATGGTTCCGGTTTGTGTTGCGGTCTGCAAAGAAGGGGTGAACACGGTGGAAGGCGTGGTCGTGCTGCTGAACGTACCGGAGAGCGTCGTCGTCCAGGAGTATGTGTAGGCAGGCGATCCACCGGAAGCACTGACTGAAAGATAAGCCGGCATTCCCGCGACATAAGTCCCCTGAATAGTGGTGGAATTCAAAACGAACTGCTTTCGTTTTCCCACAACAAAACAGAAGTTCAGGAAAGAACGTTGGGCAGCAACGCTGAATTGTGTAGCGCTGTCTCCAGAAAACAAATTATGACTTCCCTGATACATGACCAGGCCTTTGGATGGGTCGTCATATGCCGGTCCGTAGATCGTCTTCATCCCCTGACGAGGAGTACCCTGTTGATTTTGCGTGGTCACACACTTCTTGGTCATACTCCTCCACTGCGAACTCGTCAATGGTATGAACCATTGCTCTGAACCCTGGAAAGTAGCGGAATCCGTATTTCCCATGAACTGCATCACCGGATCGGTGGGCAGGAAGTGGTTGAACGGACCATTTGGTACACCTGCATGAGACTCAGCCACACCGCAAACATCCATAGGAGCATTTAACTGATTGGGTTTGGGTCGTGCCCAGCACTGAAGTCCATTCGTAGTTAAAAAATTCAGCTTCTGGGTGGTATCCAATGGATTCCGCACATTCTCCAGCATTGAAACCGCGTGGCATTGCGACCAAATATTCCCGTTGAGGTTATTGATGAAGTTCCAAAGGGCGCCGTGGGTCGACCAGGCCGGATCACCGTGTGGGTTAACCCATAAATCGTCGCAATTGTTGATGGTCGAAGGAGTACCCAGACGATAGGCCGAGGAGGGAATTCCGGCGTTGTTAAAATAATCGATGATGATATCTTGATTTCCGCTTAACTGATCGACAACCGTACTGGGAAAATTACTGATCTCCATACAAACCGGAAGCGTCATACTGACCAAAGAGTACTCACCTACTACCCCTCGGGCCATCCAGCTACCGATGCTGTCCTGCACCGCCTGGGTGATGTAACTGGAAGGAATGATGAATGTCCCACCACGGTAGTCCGTACCGTTATAGGTGAAATCGATCCCATCCTTCGGCTTGGAAGGCTCTATGACCCACAAAACCGGAATGCCGTGTGTGATCATCATTTCATAGACAAGACCATAAGGCTTCAAGGCATTTCCTACGGTTTGAGGCACGACCCCCATGTTGACGATGAATGAACCGGCCGGAACTGTAGTCATCGTAGTTGCTGCCGAGACCTGGCCGGGCCCTCCCGAATGCAAGTAACCTCCCACTAGCCAAACCAGTACGGCAAATACCACCCCAAGGGCTGAAAGGTGCACCAGGCTGAGGCGCTGACTTAAAGTGGACTTCCTTCGAAGTACTATTCTGCTCATGGTTCCGGTATAAAAATCGAAACCTGATACGAAGAAAGTGTAAATGGGTTTCTGTTGAGCCATGGAAAAGAGTTGAAAATGAATAGATGTTTACGATTCGAACAGTATTTGGGGCATTTTATCTTATCGCAAGGTATTGCTCACGGTAAATTTAAAAAACAATTATTTGGCAAATATATCATTTATATTGGTGTATAAAATTATTTTGTGGATTAAACCACTATCCATCCACCCAACTAAATTATATATATGATTGCAAATCAATATTTTAAATAACAATAATTATCAACACACACAACAAAACTGTTGGTATTTCTATTCTTAGAATTGATTTACAGTAACTTATGAGTTAAAGCCAAACTCCGACAGACATAAATCAACACACTTGAAGGCATGTTAAAAGGAAGGCCGAATAGCCTATGACGAACAAAATAAATCACCCATAAACCCTGTTCCAACAGCAAAAAGCCGCCTCCTGAATTGGAAGCGGCTTTTTTGAAGTTTCGATGGGTGATGCCCAATATCAACTACCCTAGGCCAGGATGCTCAACTGGGTCGGCTTTTGGGCAGCGGGTGCCTTTTTGGGATTGCTCTTTTGGACTTTACCATTACCGGACTTGGCATCGCTCAGGGAAAAGGCTTTCCGGGTTGCATTCATCGCATCGAGTTCTTCCCATGGGAAAAGCTTCACTTTGATACGCTTTTCGTTTTTCCTGCCTTTGTTGAAGGTCTTGGTCACTTCCTTCGGCTCGCGCCCGAGGTGTCCATAGGAAGCCGTTTCACGGTAGATAGGGGTACGGAGTTTAAAGCGCTTCTCGATGAAATAGGGGCGCAGGTCGAATTCCGGCATCCTGGCGACGATCTCACCGATTTTTCCATCCGTCATAGGCACCTTGGCAGTACCATAGGTGTTCACATACACGCCCACAGGCTTGGCAACGCCGATGGCATAGGCCACCTGGACCAACGCTTCGTCGCAAACACCGGCTGCTACGAGGTGCTTTGCGATGTGTCGTGCAGCGTAGGCCGCCGAACGATCCACTTTGGAAGGGTCTTTTCCGGAGAAAGCTCCACCACCGTGTGCACCACGTCCACCGTAGGTATCCACGATGATCTTCCGTCCGGTCAATCCGGTATCACCGTGCGGTCCGCCGATGACGAACTTACCGGTGGGATTGACATGGTACTTGACCTTGTCGTTGAAAAGGGATTGGATACGCTTGGGGAGCTTTTTCATCACACGCGGGATGAGAATGGACTTGACATCCTTCGTGATCTGATCAAGCATTTTCTTTTCGGCTGCGAAATCGTCATGCTGAGTGGAAAGCACGATGGTATCGATGCGGATGGGCCTGTGGTCGTCGCTGTACTCGATGGTCACCTGGCTCTTCGAATCCGGACGCAGGTATTTCATCACCTTTTTCTCCTTACGGATGGCAGCCAGTTCCCTCAAAAGCAGGTGTGACAATTCGAGCGGCAAAGGCATGTAATTGTCGGTTTCACGGCTGGCATAACCGAACATCAATCCCTGGTCACCGGCACCCTGCTCCTCGGGCTTTTTGCGGACCACACCCTGGTTGATATCGGGCGATTGCTCGTGGATGGCGGAAAGAATACCACAGGAGTTCGCTTCGAACATGTATTCACTGCGGGTATAGCCGATGTCGCGGATGACTTCGCGGGCGATATCCTGTACGTCGAGATACGCATCCGATTTCACTTCACCGGCGAGAACGACCTGTCCGGTAGTGACCAGCGTTTCACAGGCGACTTTTGAGGATGGGTCGTAGGCCAGGAAATAATCAATAAGGGCGTCGGAGATCTGGTCGGCGATTTTGTCTGGATGTCCCTCAGAAACGGACTCCGAAGTAAAGAGATAAGACATGGATGATGGTGTTTTTTTATCGGTTGCGGTCAAAGATAGGCAATGACCTTTTGTTAGGATGACGATGAAGTAAGTGAGCGGAAAACGGACTCGAGGTCGTCCTCGAGCTTCTGGAGAGCCAATACGGTCAAACCCTTATCCACTGCAAATGAGAACACCGCCTTCCGCAAGTCGGTGTCCGAGGACCCTTCGATGTGCCACGTATTCTCCCGCATGCGCTTGACTTTAGCGACACCGGGAATGCGACTCAGCTCATGCTGATCGACCATGCGGTCGAATTCAACCATCAGTCGGGTGGTTTGTCCTACCCCACCCTTCAACTTTTGCGTTTCCTGATCGGCTACGATTACCCCTTTGCTGATGATGATGACGCGGTTGCACACGGCTTCCACCTCCTGCATGATATGGGTTGAAAAAACCACGGTCTTCTGCCTGCCGATCTCCCGGATCAGTTCACGGATGCCCTGAAGCTGGTTCGGATCGAGCCCGGTGGTCGGTTCGTCGAGCACCAAAACAGAAGGGTCGTGGATGAGTGCCTGCGCCAGCCCCACTCGCTGCCTGTATCCTTTCGACAATGCACCGATCTTCTTGTGCTGCTCCGGACCCAGACCTGTCAGCTCTATCATTCGCTGCGCCTCAACGGCGGCTTTCTTACGACCCAGCTGTATCCCACCGATGAAGCGAAGGAATTCGGTCACGTACATATCCAGGTAAAGGGGATTGTTCTCGGGGAGATAGCCGACCCTGCGCCGCACCTCGATAGACTGCTCGCGAACGTCGAAACCGTCTACCTCTACCCTACCGCCGGTTTGAGGCAGATAGCAACTGATGATCTTCATCATCGTCGACTTGCCGGCACCGTTGGGCCCTAAAAATCCGACCACCTCTCCCCGTGCAATGGAGAAGCTGACATTATTCAGTGCCCACTGGTCACCATAACGCTTGCTGACGGATTCAACGATTATGGACATGGTTGGCAAAAGTAACACGATTGGAGTTTCACCCTGTGGACATCGTGCAGCTATCTTTGTCGAATGCAAGGTTTAGTGCTGAAGTCGACCGGTTCATGGTTGCAGGTGGAAATACCCGACGGCCGTGTCATCGCCAGCCGTGTTAGGGGTAACCTTCGGCTCCGTGAAATCAGCAGCACCAACCCGGTTGCAGTGGGTGACCGTGTGGAAATCGAGATCGGCTCGGACGGCACGGGCATGATCATCGAACTGATGGACCGATCGAATTACATCGTCCGAAAGTCGGTGAAGCTTTCCAAGCAAACCCAAATCCTGGCGGCCAACATCGACCGCGCCTGGCTGGTGGCTACCCCGGCCCTGCCACGCACTTCCA
>JAULUX010000283.1:382-2922 GCA_032111385.1 Bacteroidia bacterium | reverse complement strand
GAATAGCTGTTTGAAGCATCCACTTTGTCCGTATAGGACTCCTTGGCACCGGCAAGGAATGAAAACTGGGGTCCGATTTCGAAATAGGGGCCCTTCTCGGATGAAGCACGGAAAAGAACCGGTAGGTCAATGTAGCGAAGCTTGAGTTCGGTCAGGTATTCCTGAGATTCTGAATCTTCGTACTTACTGTTTTGTCCGGCATAATTCAGGTCGACGCTGATTCCATAGGCATCCGAGAACATGTAAATGGCCTGCACACCAAACGCACCCGAGTAAGCAGGTGCATAGTTCAGGTAGTCACCGGCATCAGAAATATTGTTGTTGAACAGCCAGGTGGACATGTAGGAACCTTTAACGCCGAGGCGGATACCTTCCTGGGCTTGCACCAGCTGCACTGAGCACAGCAGGAGGGAGAGAACTGCGATTTTCTTGATCATGTTGAGTTGTTGGGGTTGATTTATCTTTGGCAAAGTAAATCCATTCCCTTAACTCTACCAAAACACCTGAATATGACCAAATTACTCAGCGGACGCAACGCCCTTGTCACCGGAGCCTCCAGAGGCATCGGTCGGGGCATCGCCCTCGAACTGGCCAAACACGGAGCAAACGTGGCCTTTACTTACCTCTCATCACCCGACAAAGCCGCTCTCCTCGAAAAGGAGCTGCTCGACCTGGGTGTGAAGGCGAAAGGATACCAGAGCGACGCATCCGACTTCAAAGCTGCTGATGAACTGATCACCCAAGTGCTGGCCGATTTCGGTAGCCTCGAAGTGGTGGTGAACAACGCCGGAATCACCCGCGATAACCTGCTGATGCGGATGACAGAGGAGAATTTCGACGAGGTGATCCGTACCAACCTGAAAAGCACCTTCAACATCACCAAGGCCTGTCAAAAGCCCATGCTGAAGCAGCGCAACGGCAGCATCATCAACATCACTTCTGTGGTCGGTGTAAAGGGAAATGCGGGTCAGGCCAATTACGCGGCCTCCAAAGCAGGCATGATCGGCTTCACCAAGTCCATCGCCCTCGAACTGGGATCGCGCAACATCCGTTGCAATGCGATCGCACCCGGATTCATTGAAACTGAAATGACGGCCGTTCTCGACCCCAATACCGTGCAACAATGGCGTGATCAGATCCCCCTGAAACGAGGAGGTACTGCCGAAGACGTGGCCAATTCTGTGGTGTTTCTGGCGAGTGACCTGGCATCCTACATCACCGGTCAGGTGTTGCACGTCAACGGCGGAATGTTGACCTGATACCAACCTTTTATTGTCTATCAAAAGCTCTGAAGAATGAAACTGAGAAACACACTGCTCGCCCTGGCCATGATCGGTCTTGTCTGCTCTGCGAAAGCAGGAAACGATACCGGCAACATCCTGCCATACCCCATACTTCAAAAGAAAATGCCCAATGGCCTGAATGTGGTCACAGTACCCTACGATAGTCCAGGACTGGCGGCCTTCTACATCGTGGTGCGGGTCGGCTCACGTGAAGAAGTGGAGACCGGAAAAACCGGCTTCGCCCATTTCTTCGAGCACATGATGTTCAGGGGGACGGAGAAGTACTCCAAGGAGCAATATAGCGACGCCTTGAAAGCCACCGGAGCCAGTGCCAATGCCAACACCTGGCTTGACCGGACGGTGTACCACATGACAGGAAACGCGGCCATGCTCGATAAGATGTTCGAACTGGAGTCGGACCGGTTCATGAACCTGAAGTACTCCATTCAGGATTTTAAAACCGAAGCCGGTGCCGTGAAGGGCGAATACACCAAGAATTTCTCCAGTCCTTCCCAGCAGCTGAATGAGAAGATGAACAACGTGGCTTTTGACAAGCACACCTACAAGCATACCACCATGGGCTTTTTCGAGGATATCGTAGACATGCCCAACCAATACGATTATTCCATTCAGTTCTTCAAGCGCTTCTATCGTCCGGAATACACCACGATCATTGTGGTGGGCGATGTCACTGCCGAACAAGTGAATGGCCTTGCCGAGAAGCATTTCGGTGTTTGGGAAACAGGCGATTACAAACCTGCGATTCCCCAGGAACCCGCCCAGACTTCAACACGGTATGCGCACATTCAGAAGTCGGGGACACCTCCTGTACTTTCACTCAACTACAAATCGCCTGCCTACGTGGATGGAAACAAAGAAGTGGCGGCTCTCGACCTTCTTGTCACCATGCTGACTTCAGAAAAATCGGAACTGTACAAGAAGCTGGTGAAAGAACAACAAAAGGTCAGAGGCCTGTACGGCAACTTCATGTTCACCCGCGATCCTTACCTGACGCAGTTCCAGGCCTCACTGGTCAAAGCCGAAGACCTGCAGACCGTTAAGGAGGAGTTCATCAAAGCCTTCGAGAAAGCGAAAAAGACGCCCTACAGCGAAGCGGAAATTGCCGAGGCGAAATCCAGGTTACGGTACAGTTTCGCGATGGGAATGGATAGCCCGACAGCCATTGCCGAAAACCTTTCCTTTTTCACCTGGGTAAGCGGCGATCCCGAATCCATCAACCGCACTTATGCGCTATAC
>JAULUX010000283.1:0-372 GCA_032111385.1 Bacteroidia bacterium | reverse complement strand
TGCGCAGGACATGATGAATGCCGCAAGTAAGTACCTCGTACCTGCGGGATTGACCATCGCCACCATTTCACCTGCCGAAAAGTGTCCAGTTAAATAAACGTGAAGACTTATCCCATGAAACAATCCCTCATTGCCATACTCCTCTTTGCGTTTCCCTTTCTATCGCAAGCCATCGACGTGGTCGAATTGCGTCAGCCCGGGTCGGACAAGATCGTCATCAAGTTCATGTTCCGGAATGGATCCCTGTCTGATCCGGCCGGGAAGGAGGGCCTCACCGACATGACCGCATCCCTGATCACAGAAGGCGGAACCAAGCAGTACACCAGCACACAGATCAGCGACCTGATCCATCCCTGGGCCGCCGGCATGGGA
>JAULUX010000282.1:0-6665 GCA_032111385.1 Bacteroidia bacterium | reverse complement strand
TGGGCGCCTGTTTGAGCGGAGGGCTTGACAGCTCTGCCATCGCCTCTGTCATCGGCCAGGAGTTCAGCGACTCCCGGCTCAAGACTTTCACCGTTTACTACGAAGGGAAGGACGAGGTGGATGAACGGCCATGGGTATCCGAACTCTTGCGGGCTTATCCGACTTTGGATCCGAGTTATTTCTCTCCCGGTGATGACGATATCGCCGGCTCATTTGCAAAGGCGATTTGGCATGCCGATGTTCCCCTGGCCGGCTCATCGCCCATATCCCAGTATTTCGTGATGCAGTTGGCCGCTAAAAGCGGTATAAAGGTGCTTTTGGACGGCCAGGGTTCCGATGAAATGCTGGCCGGTTATATGCATTCTTTTTACCGATTGATGGGCGGGCATTTGAGCGCTATGCGCATCGGGGCTGCAGTAAGTGAATTGAATGCGCACAGTCGCCGGCAGGGATTTGGAATGAAGAAAAAAGCGGATCTGTTCGCCAAGAGCCTGCTGGCCGGATTCAGGAGTGAGCAGGACCTGTATGCTTTTGAGTACCGGCATTTCTTTCCGTTGCTTACCAACAGGGGAGGGGTGCCTTTTCGCTTAGAGGATAAGCCGGGTAGTCGGTTGAACCGTTTCTTGTTTCAGCTGATGACGGCGACGAGTTTGCCAACCTTGTTGCAATTCGAGGATAGGAATTCCATGGCTTTCTCCATCGAGTCGCGGGTGCCTTTCCTTGACCACCGTCTGGTTGAATTCGTATTTTCTTTAAATGATGACGCGAAGTTCAGTTCCGGAATCACCAAACGGGTTCTGCGCGAAGGCATGGCGGGTATTTTACCGGATGCTATTGCTGCTCGGGCCGATAAGAAGGGATTCGTTACCCCCGGTGAAGTCAAGTGGTTACGTGGACCATTGCGTTTCCTGTTGGAACAGGATTTTAGTAAAATGGAATTTCTAAATGTGGATAGAACCATGCAAGTGGTTCGTGAATTCAAAGCCGGGGAGAACCGAAATGCGAACCTCGTCTGGAGGCTGGCTGTCCTGAAGTATTGGATGGATAACGGACGCACTCCTGTTTGAGTTATATAACTTTATCAATCGGTCCGTTTTCGACCATGAATTGCAAATGAACGCATTGAAAAACCTGATTCAAAACTGATGGCTGGGAGAATTCTTATTACAGGGGTTGCCGGATTCATCGGTTCTCATCTTGCAGACCGTCTGTTATCTATGGGCAACCGGATTTTCGGTTTGGATAATTTCGATGGTTTTTACCCGCGCGAGTTGAAAGAGTCCAATATCCGAGAAGCAAAACTAAATCCGGCATTTACTTTTCACGAGGGCGATATCCGTGATTCTGTTTTTCTGGATCGGCTTTTTAGTGAATCGAAACCGGACATGGTCATTCACCTTGCAGCAAAGGCCGGAGTACGTCCGTCAATTGAAAATCCTCTTGGTTACTTCGATGTGAACGTAAACGGTTCGATCAGCATCATGGAGGCCATGCGAAAGCATGGTGTGAGCCGGCTGATCCATGCCTCTTCTTCATCAGTCTATGGCAACAATGAAAAAGTGCCATATGCAGAGGATGATCGTGTTGATTTCCCCATTTCTCCCTATGCTGCATCCAAAAAAAGTGCTGAACTCATCGCCTACACTTATCATCATTTGTATGCCATGAGTGTTGTCAACCTCCGGTTTTTTACGGTGTACGGCCCCAGGCAGCGACCCGATCTCGCCATACGTAAATTTTTCACCGCGGCATATGCCGGTCAATCTATTCCGGTTTTTGGCGACGGTAGCACAAGCCGTGATTATACTTTCATAGACGATATTGTGAATGGGATTTGTTCTGCTGTTGATTTCGTTTCAGGTTCGGCTTCGGTTTATGAAACCTGCAATCTGGGTAACAGCAATCCGGTCACATTGGCGCGTTTGCTTGAACTGATTCAGGAAGTTTCCGGCCGGACGTTGGTGATTGACCGTAAGCCGATGCAACCCGGTGATGTGCAGTCGACATTTGCCGATACAACAAGGGCCGGACAGTTATTGGGTTACGAACCCCGGGTGTCTATTCGCGAAGGACTCGAACGCTTCAATGAATGGTATTTGAAGCATCATTTGTAACTCTAATCGATCGACTTGTAAACTTGCCGGGTTCCGGCTGGATTGATTATCAACTTGAGTGGCCAGGGACAAGGGAATGCAACAGTGAAACCAGCGCTTTTTTGCGCTCGTTGATACCGTACCGCTCAGTGATTTTCCTCCTTACAACATCGGGATCATTCGGTCCTTTTTTGAATGCCTGCTCCAGTAAATGGTGAAATTCTGTTAGGTTTCGGTGATGTAAAATGAAGCCGGTGTCTTGCACGATCTCCGGCATCGAAAAAACGTTTGATACAATCGGTGTACAACCGCAGAGCATGGCTTCGCAGAGTGCATTCGGAAATCCCTCGGCCATGCTTAGCTGTATGTAAAAAGCATAGCTGCTGAATAACTTCGGCAACTGACTGTTCTCAACCGGCGGACAAACGGTGATATTCGATGATTGGATGTCCAGTTTTTTCCATTCAGGAACACCCAAAATAGTAAAATGGCAATCCGGGAAATGTGGTGCAGCCTGAAGGATCAGGTCGATTCCTTTAAGCTGTACTTGGAAAGGGTATTCGAAAGCGCCGGAAACCGTGATGAAGTGGTTTGGGCGCCGCTCTACTGATGGGTCGGCTTTCCAAACTGAGCAATCATATCCGTTGGGGATGGCAGTATGTTTCTCTTTTAATTCCGGAACAAATGCACGGATGCCTTGAAATGCGGGTTCTTTACTGTCGTAGTTGTAGCCTGTGTACCATAGGGATTCATGCTTCGGTGCTATGGCTGTGCACAATAGGTACGACCAACGTGTAAACGAACGTAGAAAAGGCCTGTTGAAGTTTCCGTAGCCAAGGTTTGGAAAACTGACACAATCCGTCCCTCCTGAAATGATGATTGATTTTTTTCCGGTCAACCTCGCAAACAAACAGGGAAGGAGGCTATGGTAGCCGGCGAATTGGATGATGTACACATTTGATTTCCAGCCACGCTTCAGTAAGTCGATGAATTGAATGAGCAGCACCCATGGCAGTCTGATTTTGGATTGGATGCGAAATTCGAATTCGATGAGGCAGCCGCACTCCTGAAAAATTGCCTTGTCCTTTCTGATAAAGGATGAATTGTTCAGGAAGACATGAAAAATTTTCATTCGGTTATTCTGTCGGACGGCTTCAAGGCTGCAACGACGATTCCTGCGCTTAGGAGCGGAGTGGCCGGAAAGGACAACCCGATATCGTCAATTTTCGAAATCGTATTTCCGACAACCTGAAAGGACTTTAAAATCCATTTTTTCAATTTCAGTCGTGGTACGGGTTGGTCTCCCCGAGGTAAAAGTGTGACACCGAATGAGACCGGTATGAAATACTGCCCGTGAACGGGAGTCAGGCCGGCGGACCGATTCGCTTTTTCAAGGTCTTCGAGATTCATCACCTTATGGATATCATAAACGGGCCTGTTCATTGTTTTTTGCATCCAGCCGGTCACGCCGGTCAGGTTCGGAATCGTGGTGATCAACAGGCCACCGGGTTTTAAAAGGCTTGATATGCGTTGAAGAACTTCACTTGTGTCATCAAAATGTTCGACCACACCAAAGGAACAAACCACATCGAAACGATTGATCAATGCAGTAGGAGGCTGAAAGATGTCACCATGAATGATGTCGCCTTCAAGTCCATCCCTTTTCAGGATTTTTTTGGTTTGTTCACATCCTAGAACCGAATAGTCTAATCCTGCGATGCGAAATCCGAATTCCTTTGCGAAATAGGACAGGAAAACAGAGTTCCCACAACCTACTTCAAGTAATTCACCTCCCTTGATTCCGTTTTTATGAAATACCTCCTTGAAGATGGAGTCAAGTTTTCTGAAGGTATAATTCCCTGCCGATTTTTGGTCCAGGCTTACAGGAGCAGGCAAGGGATTGTTTTGCCAGAAGGCAGACCAATAGGCCTCGCCCGCTTTGTCGGGATCTGCGTTTTGCATAGTCCGTTTATTTCCGGCATCTGGCTTCGACACCATTGCCTCCCTTGTTGATCCAAATCTCTTTTGCATTCAGATTTTCAAGCGTTTTCCTGATTTGTTCGGGCGTACGAAGATGTTTGTAGTAATCGGTGAGTTGGTCGTACGTGTCCAGCTTGCTCCATTCGTAATGAAAGGCTCGGTCCTGTTCCGGGAACTCCTTCATGTAAACGATCAATGGTGATATTCGGTGGAGCAGCCAATTCAGTGGGGAGATGTTTCTGAAAGCCCAATGAAGCGGGAAAAAGAAATCGACAAGTGCATCCACGATTTTTTTTGATCGCTTCGGGGGAAGTTCTTTCAAAATAGCCCTGTAAATGGGAGTGATCGTACTGTAATACCCGATCCGCCAGATGTAGTGGTCGATCACCAGCAAGCCACCGGCTTTGACTTTCTTCATCAGGCAGGCGATAGTACGTTCAGGATCCGGCGTATGCTGGATGACTCCCAGGCATGCTACTATATCGAAGGCCTGGTCCGGCATTTCGTAAACACTGGCCTGCGCTATCTGGTAGTTGGTTGCATTTCCGATGTTCTCCTTGTTGACCTCCACGGCTACACTTAGATCGATCGAATGCACCATGGCGCCGCCCTTCACAAACAGTTCTGTAAATCTGCCGGCACCGGCTCCGACCTCCAGGAGGGTCTTGCCTTGGAGTGCTTCAATTGGGAATCCAAGGCACCGTTCCAGCCGGTCCTGGCTAATACGTGTGCCATTGTAACTGTCAAGCTGGGTTTTGGCATAGGTCTTCCATTGTAGACCGAACGCTGACGCGTAGTTGTCCTTTGGTACAAACCTGGGGATGCCGTTGACAATCGGGTGGTTTTCGCCGTCATCTGCGAGCAGAGTATCGCCATTTCTGGAAAGAGGCTTGCCGGTCGAGGGCGAGCAGTACGGTATCATCGGGTTCATAAATCCTCGTGAAATTACAAAAACGGCGAATCGGCGCAATTGCTACTTTTGTTTACATGTGCGGTTTTGCCGGATTCATCGATTTTCAGGGTAAGGGAGGGTTGGAATTGGTGAAAGCCATGGCGGGTACCCTTGTTCACCGGGGGCCTGATGATGATGGTGCAGAGTTCTTGCAGCACGACGGAGTGTCCATCGGTTTGGGTTTTCGGCGGTTATCCATCATTGATTTGAGTCCTGCCGGTCACCAACCCATGTCAGACCCCTCCGGACGTGTCTGGGTGCTAATGAATGGCGAGATCTACAACTATGCAGAAATAAGAAAAGAGCTTGAGGCTACCGGTGTTGCATTTAAATCCTCTTCCGATACCGAAGTGGTATTGCAGTCCTATCTTGCCAGCGGTGTCTCCATGGTTGACCGGTTCATTGGGATGTTTGCCATTGCAATTCTTGATTTGCGCATCTCCAGGTTTTCCCTGATCCGTGACCGTGCGGGTGTTAAACCCTTGTTTTACCACGAGTTTCCATCGGGTGTTTTGTTCGGTTCGGAGTTGAAGAGTTTTCAACCTCATTCCTCTTTCCGAAAAGAGATTGATCAACAGGGGCTATCCTTGTATTTCCAGAACGGGAACATCCCGGCTCCCTATACCATTTACCGGAACACATGGAAAGTCGAGCCCGGTCAAATCATCGAGATTGAACTCGCCTCGCAAACCCTTTCCAAGAAGACCTATTGGAATATCCTCAATGCAGTAAACGAACCTGTTCATTCACTTTCGTATGCCGATGCTTCTGCCGAGACTGAAAGGCTGATGCAGTCTGCTTTTCAGTACCGGATGGTGGCCGATGTCCCCGTCGGGGTGTTTCTTAGCGGTGGATACGATAGTACGGCTGTCACGGCTATCCTGGCGCAGAGTGTTCGGAATTTGAAGACTTTCACGATCGGTTTCGAGGAATCCACTTACGATGAAAGCCCGTTCGCAGAGCAGGTGGCCAGGCATCTGGGTGTAAATCATGAAACACATCGATGTACCATACGCGACGGATTGGACATTATTCCGGAGCTGCCCTTCATCTATGATGAGCCTTTCGGTGATTCATCGGCGATACCCACTACGCTGGTCAGTCGCGTCGCCAGAAAGCACGTGACGGTAGCGTTGTCGGCCGATGCCGGAGACGAGTTGTTTGCCGGTTATCCACGACATGCCAAGTCTCAAAGGATGATCAGTCGTTTGCAAAACCTGCCGGGTTTACTGCGCGATGGTGCATTCCATGCAATGAAACTTCTACCGGATCGGGAACTTCAACTCAGTAAGGCCGACCGCCTAGAGAAGTTCAGGAGAATACTCCGATCGAAAGGTGTCATGGAGGCTTTTCACATCATCAATCAAACCTATACCGCGAAGGAGATACGGAACCTGATGAAGGTCCAGTCCTCTTTTCCACACACGCCTTTTCAGGATGATGGCCTGATTGGCGCGAATGTGGAGCCGTTGAACAGGATTCTGGCTCTTGAATACAAGACCTACCTGGTCGATGACATCCTTCAAAAGGTGGACAGGGCGACCATGTCGGCAAGTCTGGAAGGACGGGAGCCTTTCCTCGATCATCGGTTGGCCGAATGGGTCATGCGACTTCCGGTCTCTTTCAAATTGGACAAGGGG
>JAULUX010000281.1:0-9386 GCA_032111385.1 Bacteroidia bacterium | reverse complement strand
ATTGACGGGGGCCCGCTCAGCCCAAATAGGCTTTGAGCAGCTTGTTGCGCGAATTTTGGCGCAAGGTCTTGATGGCTTTTTCCTTGATCTGGCGAACACGCTCGCTGGTCAAATCGAACTTCTCGCCGATCTCTTCGAGGGACAAACCGTGCTGGATACCAATGCCATAGAACATCTTGATCACATCTTGTTCGCGCTCACTTAAAGTAGCAAGGGAGCGGTTGATCTCTTTCTGAAGAGATTCATTGATGAGCGCGGAATCTGCACCGGGGCTGTCGCCGTTCTCCAGGACATCCAATAAAGTGGAATCTTCGCCCTGGATGAGTGGCGCATCCATGGACACGTGCTTACCGGGCATCTTCATGGTATTGGCCACCTTGTCCATGGGGAGGTCGAGCACTGCGCTCAACTCTTCCGGACTGGGCTCACGCTCGTATTTCTGCTCGAGTTCGGAGAACGCCTTCTTTACTTTGTTGGCCGCTCCCAGCTGGTTCAGCGGAAGGCGGACGATACGGGCCTGCTCGGCCAGGGCCTGCATGATGCTCTGACGAATCCACCATACCGCGTAGGAAATGAACTTGAATCCACGGGTTTCGTCGAATTTCTTGGCCGCTTTGATCAGGCCGAGGTTGCCTTCGTTGATCAAGTCAGGAAGACTAAGACCCTGAGTCTGATACTGTTTGGCCACGGAAACGACAAAACGCAGGTTGGCTCGAACGAGTTTTTCCAATGCCTTCTGGTCGCCCTGACGAATACGGCGGGCAAGCTCTACTTCCTCCTGGGCCGTGATGAGTTCTTCTTTACCAATTTCCTGCAAGTACTTTTCAAAAGAAGCACTTTCGCGGTTGGTGATTGATTTAGTGATTTTTAGCTGACGCATTCTGTCTTTGATTTTTATCTTAAAAGGATCGAAAGGACACTTTCAGGCCCGCAAGATACATCGTGCGGCAGGATTACGCAACACTTAACAGTGGGGCAAACCTGAATTAACACACGGGCACTTGTTGATTTCCTGTTCCTAACCGAATGAAAGAACGATGGTTAACCGCTCTTATTGTATAGCTGAGAGATAGTATAAAATAGGGGAAAAGACTTGCCCGGTTTTCCAATGTTGGTGTTGAAAACCCGCTATCACCAACAGGACAGTTTGGTCAAGTTGGGCTCTATCTTGGTCAACATCAAACACGATTCAAGATGGCTTTCAGCAAATCACAACAAGAGGCACTCAAGTCGATTGAAAACCGGCTTAAGAAACTGGAAGTCCTGACGCAGCAATCCGGGCTTGAACTTGACTCCTGGTTGCCGGAGGTTCAATTCCCCGACTTGTCGGCATTGGAAAAGGATCAGGTGGTTCGGCAGGGAATTGAACGCAGCGATGTGTACAAACACTCGCTTGTAAAAAAGAAAATTCGAGTTTAAGCGTTAGCAGGACGCTTTAAGGGGCTGATTTTCGTTATTTTCAGCGTTTCGAACCCAAACCTTCATGATTCCCCACAACGGGAAGATTCGATCTTCGTCTATTACCCAGTTTGTCTTCGTCCTGCTGTTGCTGTTTTCTCCGAACGCATACACCGGGGCGCAGGATATTGATTTTTTACGCTACCTGGACCAGACCGGAAAGAACAGTGAGTTCCTGAAAATTCAGATACCCAACCACTTATTAAAGGGTATTCTCGCCGGAGAGCAGGCTCAAATTGAAATACTAGCCAAGGCAGTCCGGGACAAAAAGGACAATGACATCATCCGTTCAGCCGAAGCACTTGGCATCATCGCGTTGCGTGGCAACGATGCCCCCAAAGCATTGTCCTATTTCAACCAGGCACTGGAAGCGGCGGTACGTTCCGACAACGAGGAATTGATCGGGGAGTCACTTTTGGAATGTGGCATCGCTTACCAACTCGACGGTAAGCCTGAAAATGCGCTTGAACAATTCGAACGTGCTGCGGTCTTCATCGAAGCTCTGGAATTGCCACGCATCAATGCATACCTGTTGGCACAAACTGCAAAATGCCACCTCAGCCTTTCAAACTTTGAAAAAGCGGGTGAAACCTTCCGTCGAGCAGCAAAGGCCTACAATACACTGAGGCTTCCCATTCAAAGTGCCGCGTGCCTGAATCTTGCCGGAGAAGTGGACTTGCGTCGCAACGAAACCCAATCAGCAGAAGTGAGTTTCCGGGAAGGAATTCGGACGATTAAAGGACAAAATGAAGCCGCTCTGCTTGCCACACTTCATCGTAACCTTGGGCTGGTGGATTACAAAAAGGGCAAATTCGAAGACGCCCTTCGTGACTTCAACCAAAGCATCTCCACCCGAAACGACCTGCTGGTGCACAAGCTCCGCAAGGACACCTATATGCAGCTGTTTACCTTGTATAGCTTCAGGGAAGAATATGCCAAAGCGGATGAATACCATGACAAATACCGTCGGCTGAAGGATTCCCTGTCGACTGTTGAATTAAATACCAAATCCGAAATTGATTCAAGGCAGGAAACCAAGGATGTGGTTGCTATGCTCATGCGCAAAACCGGCGAAAGCGTTGGAGAACAGGGTCAGTTGGAACTGAGCCGAATGATCACCCAGGCCGATGTGGAACTGATCCGCAAAGAACAAGCACTTGAAGAGAAAACCGCAGAGATCGAACAACTCAACCGCGACAAAATGCTGCGTGACCGCGATCTCGCCAGGCAGGACCTTCAAATCCACCGGCAACGCACCTTTCGCAACCTATTGCTTTTGGCCTTAGTCGCAGGTGGAATCCTGTCCCTGCTGATCTATAACCGCTACAAATTCGGCAGGCGGTCGAACCGGGAACTGGCCAAGGTCAATTCCGAGCTTCAACAAACGGTACAGAACCTGCAGACAACCCGCTCGCAACTGGTTCAGAGCGAAAAGATGGCTGCGTTGGGACAACTCACCGCCGGTATCGCCCATGAGATCCAGAATCCGCTCAACTTCGTCAATAACTTCGCTGAAGGAGCGAAGGAACTCCTGAAGGAATTCGAAGAAGCCGGCTCGGAGGTGGAGCGTAAGGAGCTGACTGCAGAGTTAGAGCAAAGCCTTCAAAAAATTCACGAGCACGGCAAACGGGCGGAACGCATTGTGAAAAGCATGCTTCAGCATAGCCGCCAGGGGAACGGTGAAATGAGTCCGGTCGACCTCAACCTCTTGCTGCGTGAGGCGGTGAACCTCGCCTACCACGGCATGCGTGCCACCCACAAGGATTTCCAATGCAGGCTGAATGAATCGCTTCACCCCGACCTTCCTGCTGTGCTTGTGGTGCCGGAGGAGATCAACCGCGTTTTCCTCAACATCTCGAACAACGCCTTTTACGCCATGCGGCAGAAAGCGTTGCGTGAACCGGGATACCATGCGAGCCTGGACTTCACGACCTCCGTTTACGGCGACAACGCCATCATCAGCATACGAGATAACGGCGATGGAATACCGAAAGAAGTGTCGGAGAAGATCTTCCAGCCTTTCTTCACCACGAAACCCAGCGGGCAAGGTACAGGTCTGGGTCTAAGCATGAGTTACGACATCATCACCCGGCATGGCGGCAGGCTCACGCTCGACAGTGCTCCGGGTGAATTCACCGAGTTCACTATCGCGCTTCCCCTGAAAAAAACAGAATCCGTATGAGCCTCAAGATCCTCGTCGTCGACGACGAAAAAGACATCGAGTTGTTGTTCCGACAGCGGTTCCGTAAGGCACTGAAAGAAGGTCGATTGGAAATCTCGTTCGCCTTTTCGGGCGAGTCGGCTCTGGATTTCCTGGAAGGAAGCGGTTCACCCGATGTGGCGTTGATCCTGTCAGACATCAACATGCCCGGCATGTCGGGTTTCACCTTACTGACCAAAGTGAAAGAGCGCTTCCCCCGGCTCAAGGTCATGATGATCACCGCTTACGGAGACGATGAACATGCCGGACGTGCACGTGAGCTCGGCGCGGATGCGTTCCTGACCAAACCCGTCGATTTCAACGCGCTTGAAGCCATCCTCGCCAAGCTGCAGCCTCCACCCGAATCATGAAGCGATCGAAACCGGTTTCGATTTTCCTGTCGCTGATCCTTTTCAGCAACACATTGGCCCAGGTGAAGCCTGACCTGCTCAATGCCTCACTTACCGAACCCAGACGAAAAGTCGGCTATGCAGGCGTGAAGAACATCTTTACGCTTCAAGGGGATCTCCCCGGCAAGCAGATCCGCATCGAACGAAGCGGCGGACCCCTGGAAATCAAAGCAGGGACATCGGTAAGGGCGGTCGCACGTTTCGAAAAACCGGGCAGGGACACCTTGCGGCTTTTTGTCGATGAAAAACTGATCCTCGAAAAACCGATTGAAATCCTTGAACTTCGTACCTACAAAGCCGTTATACGCGGATCGGAAGGAACCTCCATCACTCCCGAAAAACTACTGGCCGGCGGGAGGCTTATTCCTGTGATGCCCGGCACCTGGTACAAACCCTCCGGACGCATCGAAAGCTACCGGGTTACGCTGTTCGTATCAGCGAAAAGTATAAAAAGTTTTCGGGTGGAAGGCGCTGCCCTACCGCCCGAACTTGACGCCCAAGCGTTGAAAGGGGTAACCCGTATCCGATTCGACCAGATGCGAATGCGAAAGGAGGACGGATCCACTGCCGACCTGGATCCACTTGAATACAGTATCGATGGAGAAGCATCCACCTCCCCACCGGTCAAAAGCAACTGATCCAAAATCATGTCCAACATCACGCCCATTCATATCCTGTTTGTTGACGATGAACCCGATCTGGAGATCCTGGTTCGCCAACGCTTCCGAAAAGTTGTCAAAGAAGGCATCTGGTCCCTTCACTTCGCCAACAACGGGGCGAAGGCTTTGGAGGAACTGGCCATGGAACCGCTGATCGGTATCGTAGTGACCGACATCAACATGCCGGTGATGGACGGTCTCACCTTCCTGAATGAACTGAAGAAACTCGACAGACCGGTGCGGTCCATCGTTGCATCAGCTTATGGCGACATGGAGAACATCCGCACGGCCATGAACCGGGGAGCCTACGATTTCGTAACCAAGCCCGTTGACTTCAACGACCTGGAGACAACCCTGCAGAAAACCATCGCCGACCAGCAGAGATTACGCGAAGGTGAAGAAGCCAAAGAAAGCCTGAGCCAGGCCATGAGGGAAAAAGAAGCTGCAGAAGAGAGTGCTCGCTTCAAGCAACAGTTCCTGGCCAACATGAGCCATGAGATCAGGACTCCCCTCAATGCCATTCTGGGCATGACCCATCTGTTGCTTGACAAAGGACCCAGGGAAGACCAGCTCCGCTACCTGCGTGCGATGCGCCAGGCCAGCGGCAACCTTCTTGGCATCATCAACGACATCCTCGACGTATCGAAAATCGAAGCAGGCAAAATCGTTCTGGAACATATCGACTTCGATTTGCGTGAAACCGTCGATGGCGTCTACCAAACCCTTCATCTGAAAGCGGAGGAGAACCAGATCCGGTTCATACAGACCATCGCGGATGATGTTCCCGCTTGGATCAAAGGCGACCCGACACGCATCACGCAGGTATTGACAAACCTGGCAGGCAATGCCATCAAGTTCACGCCGCAGGGTGGACAGATCAATGTCAAGGTCACTCTGGATAAAGGTGCAGGACAGGATTGGTTGCGGTTCGACGTGCAAGACACCGGTATCGGCATCGCACCTGAACAATTGGGCAAGATCTTCGATAGTTTCTCGCAGGAGAGCAGCGACACCACCCGCAAGTTCGGAGGGACCGGATTGGGATTGACCATCAGCAGGGAACTTGTGGAGTTGATGGGCGGCACGCTGCAGGTGAGCAGTACCAAAGGAGTGGGAACTACATTCTGGTTTCTCTTACCCTGTTCTCCCGGTGAGGCCCGTCAGCGAGAGGAGCGCAAACCGGAACTCACAAACCAGGCCCGCGAATTGCTGGTTCTTCTGGCCGAAGACCAACCCATGAACCAAATGGTGGCCTGTGACACCCTTGAAGGACTTTTCCCGGGCATTCGAGTTGACGTCGCCAACAACGGACAAGAAGCGGTGGATCAAGCCCGAAACCAACGCTATGATTTGATTTTCATGGATGTGCACATGCCGGTGAAAGATGGATACACGGCTACCCGTGAAATCAGGGAATCGGAGGGACCCAATGCCCGCACACCGATTCTTGCACTGACGGCAAACGCTGTCAAAGAAGAGATAGACAAATGCCTTGCCGCAGGAATGGACCGACATCTGGCCAAACCCTTCGATCCCGAAAAATTGAAGAGCACCGTAATCGAGATGACCTCGCATTGAAGCGAAATGAATCCGCGTTCCATTGCGCATGGAATTGGTTGAATTGAATTACTTTTAGCGCATGGAATCGAACGGCCCGTTGACCGACCTGAATTACCTGAAAAGTCTTACAGGCGGTGCCAACGACAAGATCGCCAAATACATCCGCATGTTCCTGACGGGGACCCCCATCAGCATCCAGCAGATGGAACTGCATGCCCTCAGCAAGGACTGGAACGGATTGCGACAAACCGCTCACGCCCTCAAGCCTCAGCTTGGTTTTTTTGGTGCCAAGGGATCCGAGGAGCTTTTGCGTGAAATTGAACGCAGTGCAGACGAACAGAGCGAACTGGAACTGATTCCGGCCAAGATTGAGAATTTCAGAAAACAATATGATATCATTAGCGTAGAGCTTGAAACAGCTCTGCGTGAAACCGGTGTCTGAACCATGGCAGATAAAACGCTTGTTTACGTCGTCGACGACGAACCACTTCAACTGGAACTGCTGAAGGATCATCTTCAGAAAGCTTCTACGTATGAAATCCACGCATTTGGAACAGGAGAGGAATGCCTTTCAGCGGCGAAGGTGAGGAAGCCTTCCATTGTTTTTCTGGACTACAACCTCGACTCCAAGGTTCGTCAGGCCATGGACGGTATCGACGTGCTCAAGGAAATCAAGGAGCTCGATTCCGAGATCGAAGTGGTGATGATCTCCGGTCAGGATAAGATCGATGTGGCTGTCAATTCCATGAAGTACGGCGCGTTTGACTACATCGTTAAAGGCGAAGGCGCTTTTTTACGTGCCGAGAAAGCCATCTACAATATTTACCGTTTCCATCGTCTGCAAGGCAGTGCCAATGCCTACAAAAAGCTGATGATCTTTTTCGGACTTGGCATGTTGTTGATGATCGTGCTGGTGATCATCCTTCAGATGAAGGGCTTGATCAGGTCAAGTCCGGGCTGGTTGTAAAACCGCGATTCCGTATTTTTCAACTTAGAAGATACCGTTCGTCAGGCGAGACGGTAGAGTAGCAAAAGGTTCAGGGCATATATTGCAAAAATTACAAGGCTATCCCAAGCCATCAGGAAGCGTTTGCCCTGGATCCGGATCGTAAGTCCAATGATGGCCACAGCCGACATTAGGATGGCTGCGAATACCGACACCACATGCACATCGGAAGCATCCTTTAACAAATGACCGTCAACATACACCAGGTCATCGATGAACAGGATCAGAATATTGAAAATATTGCTTCCAAAAAGGTTGCCCACGGCCATATCGGCAGCGCCTAACCGTATGGCGGCTATAGAAACTGCGATTTCGGGCAATGAAGTTGAAACGGCCAGGAAGAAGGTTCCCATGAACGAACTGTCGAGGCCTGTGGCACCTGCAATGCGATGAGCAAATTCGGGAAGCCATAAGGCGGCAGCGATGATGATACCTGCGAACCCGGCATAGCGAAGAATTGCCTGTTTCAGGGTCAGATGATGCACATGATCGGTCTGTTCCATGGCAGTGATAGGATTCCTGACGTTGTATTCATAGATGATCCGCACGGATACCAGGTACAACACCAGAAACAGCACGCTTGTGACACCCAATCCAGGACTGATTACAATATCAACCGGAAGGAACAGTCCGAGACCGGTGAGGCCGATAAGGATGGTTCCCAATGCAGCCGCAAGGATATGGCTGGTGGAAACCGACGAAAGTAATGGCTTATCCCTGGGCGTCAGTGCATCCATCAATGACAGGATTCCCAGATTAAACGCACAACTGCCAAGAATATCACCCACGGCAAGATCGGCCGACTTCACCCAAGCTGCAGAGCTCACACCCACCACCAGTTCGGGCAAAGAGGTGACGCTGGCCATCAGGATCAGTCCGATCCACGCCCTACCCATCCCGGTCAGTTCAGCAATGAGATCCCCGTAGTAGGAGATCCTTTTGCCGGCGAAGAAAATGACGGCTGCACACAGAACGAAAAAAAATACATCGGTCGTTATAGACATGCGTTGGGAATTGAAGAAGAATCAAAAATAAATACCGGCAAGAAGTACCGGCATCAACACTCAACCGGCACCACGGATCAGGATATACGTCAACGCGCCGGCCGCGTAACCGAGAAGGGCATACAGGCTGATGCGCTTCACATACCAGATAAAGGAGATGCGCTCCATACCCATGGCGGCGACTCCGGCCGCCGATCCGATGATGAGGATACTGCCGCCTGTTCCTGCGCAATACGCCATGTATTCCCACAAAAAGTGGTCGGCCGGGTAGGTGGCCAGATCGTACATGCCCATGCTGGCAGCAACCAGCGGCACGTTATCGACGATGGCTGACAATACCCCGATTCCGGTGACAATGGCGGTCAGGTTTCCGATCTCATCGTTCATGAATTGGGCCAGATGTGAGAGGATATGTGTACTCTCGAGTGCACCGATGGCGATGAGAATTCCGAGGAAGAACAACACGCTGGGCGTATCGATCCGCTGAAGGGCCTTGCTCACCGAGTAGTATTCTTTTTTACTGTCGTCCTTGGAACGATGGATGAACTCCACTACAGCCCAAAGAAAACCCAGCCCAAAGAGGATGCCCATGAATGGCGGTAAGTGTGTCACCGACTTGAACACCGGCACGAAGGCCAAAGCACCGACACCTGTTATAAAAACGGTATTTCTCTCCCTGCGCGTTGTAGTAGAAACCTTCTCCTCCAAAGCGGAAGATTGAATTTGCCCATTCATCCTGCGTCCAGCGACAAGCAAAGGCACCAAAAGGCAAACCACGGATGGTAGAAAAACCGTCTTGATGATATTGGCGGCTGTGATCTGCCCTCCGATCCATAGCATGGTGGTGGTCACGTCACCGATAGGAGACCATGCTCCACCGGCATTAGCTGCTATGACCACCATGCCCGCGAACAACATGCGATCCTCCTGATCATGCAAGATCTTGCGAAGCAAGGAAACCATGACAATCGTTGTGGTGAGGTTGTCGAGTAATGCAGAAAGGAAGAATGTCAGTGCACATGCAAGCCACAAAAGTTTTGATTTACTGCGCGTATGTATAGCAGTAGTGATGATGCTGAACCCGTCGTG
>JAULUX010000280.1:0-13001 GCA_032111385.1 Bacteroidia bacterium | reverse complement strand
AAATGAAAAGCTGGAGAAGCAAACCAAGAATGCGGTTAAATCAGCGAAAAAACCTGCCAAGAAGGCGAAAGACGCTTAAGTTGACGCGTATGCCCTTCGGGGCTTGGCCATCCCTGTTCATATCCCTGACAGGCAATTGAATCCACGAAATGATTTTTCATTGTCCCGGGAATCGCAGCGGCCATCTATCATAGGTGATTGCAGGATTTCGGGTCGCTACGCTTTTACAACGGATCATCTATATCCGTGCACGAGCCTGAAGGGGTCGAACATGTGTAACACAGACGATATCTTAAACAATTGGGGGGGGGCGAATCGCCATTCGATGTCGCCCGGTTCGGGCCGGGGGACGATGATTCAATTAATAAGTGGGATTGCATCAGAGCATAAATCCACCATTATCGAACTTCACGAGATCAACGCCGCCATCATCAATACCTTGCGTATTTACATTCAAACAGGAGTTGTGTGTTTGAATTACAACCATCAAACCCAAACCGGAGGCTGCGCCAAGGTCCGGGGCTTCGCCGACAACCCATCCCGAGTCCGATAGCTATCGGACAAGCTCGGGACTTTCAGCAACCGACAATAAAAAAAGGAGAGGCCACAGACCTCTCCCTTCCGTATTCTATAACGTATCTATTACCCGTTCAACGCTTCGGCGCCGGCCACGATCTCGAGGATCTCGTTGGTGATGGCCGCCTGACGGGCTTTGTTGTACGACAAACGCAACCCTTTCAGCAACTCCCCGGCATTATCGGTCGCCTTGTTCATGGCCGTCATCCTTGCACCATGCTCGGAAGCGTGCGAGTCGAGGACAGCCTTGTACAACTGCGTCTTGATGGACTTCGGGATCAACTCCAGCACGATCTCCTGCTTGGAGGGTTCGAAGATGTAATCGTTCTTCTTCTTACTGGCGGTTGAAGTCGGGGGTTGGATAGGTAGTAGCTGCTCATTCATCAGGATCTGAACGGCGGCATTCTTGAATTGATTGTACACCAATACAACCCGATCGTATTTACCGGCGGTAAAATCCTTCATGATCCCTTCGGCGATGGCAGAGGTGTTCACAAAGGTGAGGTCGGAGTACAAATTGTTGTGGTGTCCCAAGTAGATATTGCTGTTCTTCGAAAAGAAATCGGAACCTTTCTTCCCGATACACAACACCTTCACATTGCCGGCCTTCGCCTGCTCACGGTAGGTATCGCCCAGCATGCGGTTCACACTGCGGATGACGTTGGCGTTGAAGGCTCCGGCCAGACCTCGGTTGGAGCTGATGGCCACGATGAGCACCTTCTCCACCGGACGCACCGTTGCGAACTGGCCGCCGTCGCTGGATTCGAGCGAAGAGGAAAGGTTCTCGAGGATATCGCGCAACTTGTTGGCGTAAGGACGCAGCTGCTGTATCGCATTCTGCGCACGACGCAGCTTGGCGGCACTCACCATCTTCATCGCCTTGGTGATCTGCTGCGTGCTGTTGACGCTGGCGATGCGGATTCGGACTTCTTTGAGGTTCGGCATGGCTTTCTTAGACCTGCTGTCCCGGGATCGACAACTTCGTCAACCCGGAGCGTTAGGATGTTATGCTACGAATTTCTTGGCAAGGTCCTTCGCTACTTTTTCAATTTCCCCGGTGATCTCGTCGTTGATGACACCCTTGGCGAGCTGTTCGAGCACGTTCTTGTGCTGGGCACGCAGGATGTTCAGGAAGTCCGCTTCGAACTCCTTCACCTTCCTCACGGGTACGGATTGGAGAAGACCTTTGGTGCCGCAATAGATGATGGCGACCTGCTCCTCCACGCGGAAGGGTGCATACTGACCTTGCTTCAGGATCTCTACGTTGCGGGAACCTTTGTCGAGTACCGCCTTGGTAGCGGCGTCGAGGTCGGAACCGAACTTGGAGAAGGCCTCCAGCTCGCGGTACTGAGCCTGATCGAGCTTCAAGGTACCTGCAACTTTCTTCATCGACTTGATCTGCGCATTACCACCCACGCGGGATACAGAGATACCTACGTTGATGGCCGGACGAACACCCGAGTTGAACAGGTTCGCCTCGAGGAAGATCTGACCGTCGGTGATGGAGATCACGTTGGTGGGGATGTATGCGGATACGTCACCGGCTTGTGTTTCGATGATCGGAAGAGCCGTGAGGGAACCTCCCCCTTTCACCTTGCTCTTCAGCGACTCAGGCAAGTCATTCATCTGGGAAGCAATGCTATCCGACTTGATCACCTTGGCGGCACGCTCAAGCAGACGGCTATGCAGGTAGAATACGTCACCGGGGTATGCTTCACGACCAGGAGGACGGCGCAGCAGCAGCGACACTTCGCGGTAAGCAACGGCCTGCTTCGACAAATCGTCATATACTACCAGGGCGGGACGACCGGTATCGCGGAAAAACTCACCGATAGCGGCACCGGCCATGGGAGCGTAGAACTGCATAGGAGCTGACTCGGATGCAGCAGCAGATACCACCACGGTATAGGGCATGGCACCACGCTCTTCGAGCACTTTCACCACGTTGGCCACGGTGGAACCTTTCTGACCTACGGCAACGTAGATGCAGAACACAGGCTCTCCGCGCTCATAGAATTCACGCTGGTTGATGATGGTATCGATGGCCACGGCGGTCTTTCCCGTCTGACGGTCGCCGATGATCAGCTCACGCTGTCCACGACCGATGGGGATCATCGCATCGATAGCTTTGATACCGGTCTGCAAAGGTTCGTTTACGGGCTGACGGAAGATAACGCCAGGGGCTTTACGCTCCAGGGGCATTTCATACAACTCGCCGCTCAGCGGACCCTTTCCGTCGATGGGGTTGCCCAGGGTGTCGACAACTCGACCCAGCATGCCCTCACCTACACGGATAGAGGCGATCTTTCCGGTACGTTTTACGGTATCGCCTTCCTTGATGTCGTTGGTCGAACCCAGCGTCACCGCACCGATGTTGTCTTCCTCGAGGTTAAGTACGATCCCTTTCAGGCCGTTCTCGAACTCGATGAGCTCCCCGGACTGAACCTTGGTGAGTCCGTAAATACGGGCAATACCGTCACCCACCTGGAGCACGGTACCGACTTCTTCCATTTCGGTGGCGGACTTGAATCCGGCCAGTTGCTGGCGAAGGATGGCGGACACTTCGTCCGGTCTAACATCTACCATTTTATTCTGTGTTATGTGTTGTTATAGTGCTTATTTAAAGGCTTTACCGGGAAGGCAAAGACCGGGAAATCGGAATCAGTATTCTTTGATATAGAGGTTGTCGTCGAATTCGTTCTTCAACTGGCGGAGTTTGCGGCTCACGCTGGTGTCGAACTGCTGGTCGCCGATGGTGAGTACGAATCCACCGATCAGGGATGGATCCACCTCTTCGATCATCTCCGCTTTTTCACCCTTGGCCGAACGAACCAGCTTGAGGATGGTCTGACGGGTGCTGTCGTCCAGGGCAACGGCTGTTGAAAGATGCGCAGTGACGATACCCTTCATGGACTTGTATAAGTTCACGAATTCGGTCGCGATGTCTTCGAGATAGCCTTCACGCCCTTTGCGGATGATGATACCGATGAAGGCGTTGCTCACCGGATCGAGGTGCTGGGCGAAGAGCGCTTTCATGACGGCCTCTTTCTTATCACTCTGCACAATCGGATTGCGCAGCAGGAGCACGAACTCGCGGCTTGCCTGACAAGTGGAATGCACCCGCTCCATGTCCGCATAGACCCGGTCCACGATCTGACGCTCCTGGGCCAGTCCCAACAGGGATTTGGCATATCGCCGGGCTACTTTCGATTCGATCATGTCGATTGTTTCTGTTTAGTAGGATTTCCGCGGAGGGATCAATTCATTTTCACATCCTTGAGCAAATCCTGCACAAGGGCTTTCTGCTTCTCGTCGCTGCTCAGTTGCTGACGGATGACCTTTTCAGCGATCTCGATGGAGAGGGTCGCCACCTGGTTCTTCAACTCGGTGATGGCTGCCATCTTTTCATTCTGAATCGCTTCGCGGGCGATGGTGATCATGCGGTCGCCTTCGGTCTGTGCCTTGGTGCGCGCTTCGTTCACGATCTGATCCTTGGTCTCACGGGCCTCCTTCAGGATACGGTCGCGCTCATTGCGGGCATCCATCAGGATCTTCTCGTTCTCCGCTTTCAGTCCGGCCATCTCTTCCCGTGCCTTCTTGGCCGAGTCGAGCGCTTCCTGAATACCCTGCTCACGCTCCTTCAATCCATTGAGGATGGCAGGGAACGCGAACTTCCAAAGGATGAAAAAGATGATGCTGAATCCGAGCAGCATCCAGAAGACAAGGCCGATCGCCGGTTTGACTAATTCCATGGGTGAGGAACGTTTATATGGTTGTTGTTAATGCGTAGTGGATTGGAAGAAACCACCATCCCTCGACCAATCGTTCCGGGATGGTGGCTAACGGGGATGATTACCCGAATACGACCAGCATGCAAGTCACCAGGCCGATGATCGCTGCACCTTCCACCAGAGCGGCGGTGAGGATCATGTTGGCACGGATGTCGTTGCTCGCTTCCGGCTGACGGGCGATGGATTCGAGAGCGGAACCACCGATGCGACCGATACCGATACCGGCACCGATTGCTGCGAGTCCTGCTCCGATACCGGCCAGGCCGGGGGAAAGCGATGCTGCTTCCAGGAGGATTGAGGTTAACATGTTGTTTTGGGTATTAAGTGAAACTATGAATGTGCGTGAATGATCAATGGTGTGCCTCTTCGTGGTGGTGCTCCTCCACGGCTGCTCCGAAGTAGATGGCCGAAAGAAGTGTGAAGACGTAAGCCTGCAGGAAGGCGACCAGCAACTCCAGGAAGCCCATGAAGGCGTACATCAGCATGCTGAACACCGAAATGCCATAAGCGCCACCTGTCCCGAACGACTCCTTGAAGATGAAGATCATGCTGATGAAAGAGAGGGCAACGATGTGACCGGCCGTGATGTTCGCGAATAGACGAACCATCAACACGAAGGGACGGAGAAACACGCCCAGGATCTCGATCGGAGTAAGGATGAGCAGGATGGGCTTGGGAACGCCCGGCATGGCCAGCACGTGTCCCCAGAAATTCTTGTTGGTGTTGAGCAACTGGATCACAAAGGTGATGGTCGCCAGGGTGAGGGTGACCGACACATTTCCGGTCAGGTTGGCACCGCCCGGGAAGAAAGGAATGAGTCCGAGCAGGTTGTTCAGGAAAATGAAGAAGAAAACGGTCAACAGGTACGGCATAAAGCGCTCGTACTTGTGTCCGATGCTGGGCTTGGCCACATCGTCGCGGATCATGATGATGAGGGGCTCGATCAACGACTGTAATCCCTTGGGAGCCATTCCTTTGCGCCTGGTATAAGCCTTGGCTACGGAAAGCATGATGAGCACCAATAACGTACCGCTGATGAAAATGACCGCCACATTCTTGGTAATGGAAAGGTCGATGAGCGTAGCAGTGACTTCTTCATCGATCACCGCCACGTGGGGATCGATCTGTGCAGGTTCAATGACAGCCACAATACTGTACTTCTTCTCCCCTTCCCTTTTATGCAGCATATATCCCCTGTGGGTACTGTGTCCGTGATGGAAATGACTGGAAGGAAAGGCAACAAGTCCGCGGGAAGAGTATATGATCACCGGCAGAGGAATGGAAACAGCGTGATCGCCTTCACCCCACAGGTGCCAGTCGTGTGCATCCAGCACGTGCTCCATGATCACGTCGCCCGGATTAAAAGGTTCTTCACCGTGCTCCCCACCGTGCCCGGCAGCAGCAACAACAACCGCCGTGTCGACGGACATTCCTTCTTCAACCTGCGTGGAATCGGCAGAAGCCTGGGCGATGAACAAGCCGCTCAGGAAAACGGCGGTGATAACAGTAAGTATAGATAAACGCTTGAATTTCAGCATGATAGAAGCGCCCTGAGGGATTTGAGGACGCAAAGGTAGTCAAAATGGATAAATTGATTTGATGATTTGATGATTTGGTGATGCCCCCCCGACCCCACATATTGGTAGTTCGATAGATTGTCAAATGGGTGATGGGATTGGCGGATTGGCGGATTGGCGGATTGGCGGATTGGCGGATTGGCGGATTGGCGGATTGGTGGATTGGTGGATTGGTGGATTGGTGGATTGGCGGATTGGTGGATTGGTGGATTGGCGGATTGGTGGATTGGTGGATTGGTGGATTGGTGAATTGGCGGATTGGTGGGTTGGTGGATTGGTGGATTGGTGGGTTGGTGGATTGGCGGATTGGTGGATTGACGGGTTGGTGGATTGGCGGGTTGGCGGGTTGGTGGATTGGTGGATTGGTGGATTGGTGGATTGGTGGATTGGTGGATTGGCGGGTTGGCGGGTTGGTGGATTGGTGGTGGGGCGATTTATTTCTGGTCCCTGAGCTTGTGTTCCCTGAGCTTGTCGAAGGGTCGAAGGGCCTACAATGTGACGTAGTGAATTAGAATCCAACGCCGGGCTTCGACAGGCTCAGCCACCAGTTAATGCTGGTCCCTGAGCTTGTGTTCCCTGAGCTTGTCGAAGGGTCGAAGGGTCGAAGGGCCTACAATGTGACGCAGTGAATTAGAATCCAACACCGGGCTTCGACAGGCTCAGCCACCAGTTAATGCTGGTCCCTGAGCCCGCGGTCCCTGAGCAGTCGCCTGTCCGCCGTGGCGGATCGAAGGGTCGAAGGGCCTACAATGTGACGTAGTGAATTAGAATCCAACGCCGGGCTTCGTCCGATAGCTATCGGACAGGCTCAGCCACCAGTTAATGCTGGTCCCTGAGCCCGCGGTCCCTAAGCTTATCGAAGGGCTGTTCAGTCAATGACTTATCACAAACAGGACTACGAATTACTTCGATTTCAAATCAACAGACACCTTCCGGATCTTTCAATCTGCAATCCACCATTTTACCAATTGGTAAAAACAGAAAACCCCCGTTTCCGGGGGCTTCTGACCTAACCTAACCAATCAACAAACCAAATGATGGGGATTACCCTTCTCATAACTGTGTTGACAGTCTTGCAAATTTCTGAATACACGCATGAAGCCAATATGAAGGGCATTTATCAACACCCGGTTGCGGGAACTTCAACGAAGCAGGCTTCCCCGCATCTTGTTTGTAACGACAGGCTGGTGTAGGTTTGTAGACCGTGAATCTGGAATCGCCACCCGAACTGACCGTGCAAAAACCCATTGATATCCAAGGATCTACCTGGACAGAGCGGTCGCGCTCCGCCTCCGGCCGATTTCGGTATCAGTTCAAAACGGGAGCCCGTCAGTTTGCACAGCTGGACCTGGCCCGGGAACGTGCGGCCTTTACCCGATGGAAAGCCATCGAGCACCTCGACAAGTACCTGATCGAATTCGAATCGAATTTCATCCGCTCGGGAGGCAAGGTGATCTGGGCTCAGGACATCACCGATGCCCTGGAAGCCATCGCCTCGATCCTCAAGCAGTCAGGAGCCAAGAAAATCCTCAAATCCAAAACCAATACCGCTACAGAGATCGGTCTGCTTTCCCACCTGGAATCCGAAGGACTGAACTGCCAGGAAACAGATGCCGGTGACTTCATCGTCCAAACCGCGGGAGAGAACGGCAGCCACATGGTGCTTCCTGCTATCCACCACTCGGCGGAAGACATCGCAGGCATCCTTCACGATAAACTCGACTGGCCGGCCGATGCGGACGCAGAAGGCATCGTGAAACTGGTGCGTGAACGCCTGCGAAAGGAATTCCGCGAAGCCGATGCCGGCATCACCGGCTGCAATTTCCTGGTGGCCGACCCGGGTGCGGTGGTCATCATGGAGAACGAAGGCAACGCTCAGCTCGTATCGGCACTGCCACGAACCCACATCGTGGTGGCAGGTATTGACAAGGTGCTGCCCTCCCTTCAGGACCTTGGACTCTTCCTTCCTTTACTCAGCACCTACGGCACCGGCCAGACCCTGACCAGCTACAATTCTATCCTTTCCGGGCCCCGTCAGGCCGATGAAACCGATGGTCCGGAAGAAATGTACGTTGTGCTGATAGACAACGGACGCAGCGAAGTCCTCGGTTACGAAAAACAACGCCAGGCCCTGGCCTGCATCCGCTGCGGCGCCTGCCAGACCGCCTGCCCGGTGTACCGTACCGCAGGCGCAGCCGAATTCCCATCCCCCATACAAGCGGTCACTCTGCCCCTTCAGCATGCAGACCACAAGGAGCTTGGGAATCAAAGCACCCTTTGCGGTGCATGCCGCGACGTATGTCCTGTGAAAATCGACATCCCGGCATTGCTGCTTGAGAACCGAAAACTCTTCGTTGACAGGCAGGAGAATCCCCGCGGGGAGAAGTGGTTTTACTATGCCTGGAAGAAAACAATGCTGAAGCGCGATTTCATGGGCTGGGCACGACTCAACGCCCGAAAAAAAGTGCTGACCAGCCTTTTCAAGTCCGAAACCGGTTTACGCGACATGCCCATCGATCCCAGAACCAAAAGTTTCAACGACTGGTACCGGGAGAAAATGAACTACCGGTGATCCCTCAACATCACGCCTTGCCCGCCACGATCCAAAAAGTCGCGTCACTTCGCGAAGCCTTGACGCCTTTCCGCAGCGATGGGAAACGCATCGGCTTCGTTCCTACCATGGGAGCTTTGCATGAAGGACACCTGTCACTGCTGAAGCAAGCCAGGAAAGAGAACGATTGCGTGGTGTGCAGCATCTTCGTCAACCCGACACAGTTCAATGATGCTAAAGATCTTGCAGCATACCCGCGCATGCCGGAGGAAGATTTGCGGCTACTCGACAGCGTTAGTTGCGACATCGCATTCCTTCCGGAAGTAACGGACATCTATCCCTCAGGACCGGATCTGCTCGATATCCATTTCGGCACATTGGAAACCGGCATGGAAGGAGCCTTCCGCCCGGGGCACTTCACCGGAATGGCCACCGTGGTGAAGCGCCTTTTCGACATCGTGGAACCGCACCGCGCATACTTCGGAGAAAAAGATTTCCAGCAACTGGCCATCGTGCGCAACATGGTCAAACGGCTGGAGATTCCACTCGAGATCATCGGTTGCAGCACACTGCGCGAGCCCGACGGACTGGCCATGAGCTCCCGGAACCTGCTCTTGTCGCCCGAAACAAGAAAGGCCGCTCCGCTCATCTACAAAGCACTGAAGCAAGCCGGTGAACACATCCCGCACATGCCTCCGGCAGCGATAAAGGACCTGGTGCGCCGTTTCGTGGAACAGGATCCCCGCCTCAAGGTCCAGTACTTCGAACTGGTGAACCCCGAAACCCTTGAACCCGTCACTGACTGGCAAGGGCATTCCGTTGTACAGGGATGCATTGCCGTGCTGACCGATGGACCCCGGCTCATCGACAACATCGCGTACACGATCGACTGAGTCCGATCCGGCCCAATCCGATTCCTGATCAGTATCATCTGCTATATCAATGCGAGCAGCAGCATCATTCCCTACCTTCACCCCATGAAATCACGCTTACTTCTCCTGCTATTGGCTTTAGCGCCTCTGGCACTGAACGCCCAATTCACCATCGACACCATCCAAAACACCCTGGTGCACAATGTTCAGGGCAGCGATCAGGTGACTCCGCTAAGCGCCACCACTTCAGGCGGTAAAACCTACATCAGCTGGTTCGATAACAGCAGTGGCAGTTATGTACTGCGTATGCAGTTGCTGAATGTGGACGGCACAGCAGCCTGGGCGCCGAACGGAATTATCGTCAGCGCCTATCCTCAAAACACAGCGTTGTTCCGTTACGATCTGGTGACCGACCAGGAAGACAATGCCATCGTGGCTTTCCAGGATGAACGCAGCGGCAGCCTGAAAGTGGTCGCCTACAAAGTGACTCCAAGCGGTGTACTGGCCTGGGGTGCTGCTGGAGTACAACTAACGGACTCTACAGCCGACGGACTCGCCCCCCGCATAACGGTCACACAAACCAACCATGTGATCGTCGCCTGGAACTCGACGATCGGTTCCGCCAAATGGATCTCCTTCCAAAAGATATCCCCTGCCGGAAATATCGTCTGGTTGAAACGCATTTTCGATACCAGCAAGTATTCGCGTGCAGTGATGGTGCCTACCGGTACGGATGATTTCCTGATGATGTATGTGAAAGAAACAGGGAATTTTCCGGGGGTCACTTCCACCATGTTCGCCCAACGGTTCGATACGAACGGGCTACCCGTGTGGACACTTCCTGTGCAGGTATCGACCAAAACCATCGCCTTCTTCTTTTTTCCGGAACTGATCCGCGACGGTCAGGGAGGATTTTATACGGCATTCAATACTTCGAACCCGGTTGTCCCTTCTCTGATCGATGTGTATGCACAAAGGGTAAGCAATACCGGTACTCTTTGGAGTGCTACAGGAACACAGTTGTCCAATTCCTCCACCGAGAACAAGTCGTTCGGAGGAGCTTGCATTTCAAACACGAACACACTGCGGGTCGCTTTGCAGGTGTTGGATGGCGGCCAGAGCAACGCGGGCATTTCCTTCCAGGCACTCGACTCGGCAGGCGCTGTCTTGCTGGGTGCCACAGGACAAGCCCTGAAGCCGGTTGTGTCGCCAATCTACCACCGCCCATTGGCTTTGGCCAACTCAGGCAATTCCTACATTTTGGTGTTCACTGAATCGACCGGATTCGGAACCGACAAGATCAAAGCGCTGAAGGTAGACGACATCGGCACCAACCAATGGAGCTATGATCCCACCATCTGTGCCACTCCCAGCGGCAAAGACGATTTGACCGCCGGCAAGTACACCGCCGGGCAACTGGTGTTGGTTTGGGCCGACGACCGATTCACCATTGGCAGTGACAACGGGGTATATGCGCAGAACATTCAGGGCAACGGAAGCTTCGGCGCTGTCAGCACCGGACTACCTGCCATTTCTACTGTTTCTTCTCCGGTGCTCTACCCCAACCCCGGCCGCTCGGTGAGTTTGCTCTTGCCGGAGGGCAGTGCATCCGGACTACTGCGAGTTGTCGACATCACCGGTCGTGAAATTTACCGCTCAGTTCATACCGGTGGAAACCTGATCTCCATACCAACCATCGAAACCGAAGGATTGTACTCGGTGGAATGGAATTCGAATGGAGCGTATTATCGACTGAAGTGGATGAATCGATGAGGAATCTCGGTTGTAGGTTGTAGGTTGTTGTTTATGTCAACACAATTCGGTGCTTTTTAAAGGATGGTTCGATAGGCTCACCAACCAATTAACTCTGGTCCCTGAGCTTGCGGTCCCTGAGCCCTGAATCGTGGCGCAGCTTCTGATTCAGGGGTCGAAGGGTAGTGGTTCGTCCGATAGCTATCGGACAGGCTCACCAACCAATTAACTCTGGTCCCTGAGCTTGTCGAAGGGGCAGGTTGTAGGGTATAGTTTCAGATAACTGGTCCCTGAGCGTGTCGAAGGGGCAGGTTGTAGGATATAGTTTCAGATAACTGGTCCCTAAGCCCTGAATCGTGGCGCAGCCTCTGATTCAGGGGTCGAAGGGCCGTGGTTCGTCCGATAGTTATCGGACAGGCTCACCAACCAATTAACTCTGGTCCCTGAGCTTGCGGTCCCTGAGCTTGTCGAAGGGTCGTGGTTCGACAGGCTCACCAACCAATTAACTCTGGTCCCTGAGCTTGTCGAAGGGTCGAAGGGTCGAAGGGTCGAAGGGTCAAAGGGCCTTGGTTATCAAAGGAAAAAATTCAACGTGGATTCACAGACCCTTCGCAACCATCACCATCCTCCACAGGTTGTAACCATTCTTTCAGCTTGGCCGTTCGTTGACGGATGAGGCCGGCGCGGTAGTCGGAAATGCACATAGGGTGCATGCTGCCATAGTATCCATCCTCCCTTTCCGGAAACTTCATTTTCACCTCGGCATCCCGGAAATTGATCCAAATGCGTTGTGATGCCTTCAGGTTTTTGATGAAAAGGGTGTCCTCGGCATAGTCGGTCAGGATCTGCTTATACACCCTATTCAATTCGGCATCGGCTGCTTTTTCGTCGTTTGCGGCCTGCTGGTTCATTTCATACTGGGTCTGTGCCTGTAATCCTATGGTCAAGGTTGACAGACTTAAAAAAAGGATAAGTACAAAGCTGTTTTTCATGTGGGTGATTCGATTAAGCAGCAGTAAAATTGAAGAAATTACTTTAGTTTTCATTCGGCCAATTGACTCATTTTCAAATTGACTCATTTTCAAATTATCAAATCGTTTACTTTCGGTTGAAATTTCCAACCCCATGAAAAAACACCTCTTTTGGCAGCTCCTGCTACTGCCCCTCCTGATGCTGGTGCTTCAAAGTCCGGCGAAGGATAAACCCAACACTCCGGTCGCTCCGAAGAAGGTCACTTCCCTGGAAGGCATCACCGAGTATGAATTGGCCAACGGCCTTCGCGTACTGCTCTTCCCCGACCAGTCGAAATCGACCATTACGGTGAACATCACCTACCTGGTCGGATCCCGTCACGAGGGCTATGGTGAAACCGGAATGGCCCACTTGCTGGAGCACCTGGTGTTCAAGGGTACGCCCAAGCATCCCAACATTCCCCAGGAGCTGACCTCCCACGGCTGCCGTCCCAACGGTACCACCTGGTACGACCGTACCAACTACTTCGAAACCTTCACTGCCACCGACGAGAACCTGAATTGGGCACTCGACATGGAATCCGACCGCATGATCAACTCGTTCATCGCCAAGAAGGACCTGGAATCGGAGTTCAGCGTGGTACGTAACGAATTTGAGTCGGGCGAGAACGACCCATCGGGAGTACTGATGGAGCGGGTGATGTCGACCGCCTACCTCTGGCACAACTACGGCAAATCCACCATCGGCTCGAAAGAAGACATCGAGAAAGTGCCCATCGAGAATCTGCAAGCCTTCTACCGCAAATTCTACCAGCCCGATAACGCCGTGCTGCTAGTAGCAGGTAAGATCGATGAGGCGAAGACCCTGGCACTCGTGAACAATTATTTCGGTGTGATTCCCCGCCCCACCC
>JAULUX010000279.1:0-5521 GCA_032111385.1 Bacteroidia bacterium | reverse complement strand
CCGGGAAATGCATACTCCAGTTTATCCGCCCATCCGGCGTAGTAGAAAAAATGCGCAGCTACCAAAGGAATATCGATATCGCGGCTTTCGCGGATGGGTTTGCCGCCGTCTATGCTCTCGATCACGGCCAACTCACGGGCTTTTTCCTGAATGATACGGGCGATACGGTACAGGTACTTGCCACGTTCGGCACCCGACATCTTCGACCAAACCTTGTCGTAAGCCTGACGGGCGGACCGAACAGCCTTGTCCACATCGGTTGCAGTTGCTTCGGCAACAGTGGATATTTTTTTCTCGGTTGCCGGATTGATCGTATCGAAATACCGGCCTTCGGCTGGAGCAACGAATTTGCCCTGGATAAACAAGCCGTAACGATCGTCTATGCGGATGTGCTCGGTTCCCTCGGGAGCAGGAGCATAGCCCCACTTCGTGTTGAAGTCAAGCGGTTTGACGGGACTCTTCTTCATCGGTTATTTTCAACGAAAGTAATGCAAAACACCAAGGGATAAAGCCGGGAAACCACCGTGGAGTCGTGCGTGAAAAAGGGAGCAAACGAGAGCAATCGGATACAATCGTTTATTTACCGGCTATCGATTTTGTGCGCCCGACCTTTGCCTTGGGGAGGGCGGAGCGGTGGCCCCCGAAAGGACTGAAGGGAGAAGCGTTGATGGCGACTGTGAAAGACAATAGTATTTACGCAAAATGCAATCCCGTTTTACTGCATCAACTCCGCCAACACCTGATGAGAACGAATGGTGAATCCCTGTGTATGGTGCAGCTCGTAGTAAGTGATAATGGCCTGAAGGATGCTCTTGCGCTCAGCGGAAGTCAGGTTCGAATCAGGACCATTTTCCATCGAACTGTCGAGCAGCAGGTGTAAGCGGGAACATAAATGCGGATCAAGGAAATAAGGATGTTGAGGAGCATCGCTCCGAAACAGCCCCTCTTTCAGATCGAAAAAAGTGCTGCCATTCCCGTAACGACCGCCGGGATAAAAGCCCAGGTAACGCGTGAGCTGAAGGCAAAAGATCAGATGGAAATCCGTTGGTGTGTCTTGTTGAAGGTCCAGGATCTGTACGCCATGATCAATGAATCCGAAAAGCTCCGCATTCGACTCCTCTTCTCGCACACTACGGTACACCACCTCGGCCATGAATATCGCCATGGTGGTTTTGACTGTATCGTAGGGGATGTGGACAAGGGGAGGCATCGCAACCACCTCGGTCACCCGGTGCAATCCGCCTTGTTTGCGGAAATAAGCAACAAGCTCAATCAATGCGAGTGGTTGAAACAGGGTCGGAGCAAAACGTGGACGTTGTTTCCGGACACCATTCACCAGAAAGCTCTGCAATCCATGACTTGCGGTATAGGCTTTTACAATGACGCTGGCCTCGGCATACGGCGACACATCCAACACCACAGCACGGGATTTGAGCAACATGTGTTCAGCCTGATCAGGAAATTGATTTTTCAGTAAGCCGAATCAGATCCTGTCCGATATCCCGTCGATAATATGCGTAATCGAAATCGATGGCCAATGCCGCAGCATAAGAGACATTAAGGGCTTCGGGTATGGAAGAGCCCAGGCCGGTCAGGGCGAGGACACGACCGCCAGCCGTAACAACCGATGAGCCTTCGAGGCGTGTTCCGGCATGGAAGACTAGGGCCTCACCGGCGTTTTCAAGATTCCGCAAGGCAAATCCCTGATCGTAATTGCCGGGGTATCCACCGGAAACCATGATAACGGTAGTGGCAGTACGCGGATCGACCTCCAGACTCATTTCATTCAACTTCTGATGCGCCACGGCATCCATCAGGTCCACGAAATCGGTACGGATACGGGGCAGGACCACTTCGGTTTCGGGATCGCCCATGCGGCAATTGTATTCAATCACATAAGGTTCGCCCTCGACACTCATCAAACCGATAAAAATGAATCCGATGTACGGTATACCTTCGGCAGCAAGGCCATTCACAGTAGGCTTCACGATCCGATCCTCCACTTTCTGCATGAACACCTGATCGGCGAAGGGGACGGGACTTACCGCACCCATGCCTCCGGTATTAAGACCCGTATCTCCCTCTCCTATCCGTTTATAGTCCTTCGCTTCCGGAAGGATCAGATAATTCTTGCCATCAGTAAGTACAAAGACAGACAGTTCGATCCCATGCAGAAACTCCTCGATCACCACACGTTCACCTGCTGCTCCAAATTTCTTATCCTGCAGCATCGACCGCACCCCTTCCCGGGCTTCGTCAGGTGAATCAATGATCAGCACTCCTTTGCCTGCAGCAAGACCATCCGCTTTGATCACATAAGGGGGGCGGAGGGAATCCAGGAACGCATCCGCTTCGCCAAGTTGTTCTGAAGTGAAACTTTGATAAGCGGCGGTCGGGATATCATGACGCTGCATGAAGGCCTTGGAAAACTCTTTGCTCCCTTCCAGACGCGCACCGCTCCTGGACGGACCGATCACCGGAATTTGACGGAGCTGATCGTCATCCTGAAAAAAATCCACCACACCTTTGACAAGTGGATCCTCCGGTCCTACCACCACCAGATCGATCCGCTCGCGCAGGACCAAGTCCTTCAACCCCGTGAAATCATCCGCACGCAAAGGAACATTCGTGCCGTGCTGCGCTGTACCGGCGTTACCGGGAGCAATAAACAGTGCTTCACAGCGCGGGCTCATGGCCAGACTGCGCGCAAAGGCATGCTCGCGCCCACCGGAGCCGAGCAGAAGAATCCTTTTGCTGGGGGTATTCATTTGAAAAGAGTTTTACGTTTATTTTTTAGTGTTCCAAAGGTAAACAATCACAAACCGAAAGCTTGCTTTTACTACCTTGCGATATGCTTCGTTATTTTCTCATTGTCATCGCCCTGCTACTCGGGTCCCCGGTTATCAGAGCACAATCATTCAGCAGCACCACCGGTAACATTCCGGATGACGGCAGTGCTGTTCGTTTCGACATTCCCGTCAGCGGACTTCCTGCCCAGATCGACTCCGGCTTCGGCCTGCTCAGTGTCTGTATCAATATCGTACACACTTATGCGAACGATCTGGACATCTGGCTTGTGGCCCCCGACAGCACTTACATCGAACTCAGCACAGGAAACGGAGGGTCGGGACAGAATTATTGGTCGACCTGCTTCGCGGATTCGGTCAGCACCTTCATCTCCTCCGCCTCAGCACCTTTTACAGGCACTTTTCGACCCGAGGGACCGATCTATGTGGCCAACAACAGTCAAGATCCGAACGCCACATGGCAACTGCTCATTCGCGACACCTATCCCTTCGCAGATGCCGGGATACTCACAGCTGCAGCCATCACCTTTGGAGCCAATCCCCCGATGGGATTGCTTTTCGTTTCATCCGACCTCCCCATCCTGAAAATCAACACCAATGGCCAGCCCATACCGGACGACCCCAAAGTTCTTGCATTGATGCAAGTCATCGACAACGGACCCGGCATCCGAAATCACCCCTCGGACCAACCGGTTTTTGAAGGAGCCATCGGCATTGAGATCAGGGGGTCAAGCTCCCAGACCTTCCCGAAAAAATCATTCGGTTTCGAAACCTGGGATGCTTTGGGCAACGACCTTGACACTGCTCTTCTCGGCCTGCCTTCCGAGAGTGACTGGATACTGAATGCCAACTTTACAGACAAGACCCTGATGCGGAACGTGATGACCTATGAACTTTCCCGCAACATGGGTCACTATGCATCAAGAAGCCGTTATTGCGAGGTACTGCTCAACGGACAATACATCGGTGTCTATATTCTAATGGAAAAAGTGAAACGAGGAAACGAGAGGGTCGACATCGCTAAACTTACTGCTGCCGACACGACAGGAGACGAGCTCACCGGCGGCTACATCCTCAAAATCGACAAGACCACGGGGACGGCAACCGGTGGATTCACCTCGCAGCATCCTCCCACTAACGGCGGACCAGCCCCGCTTATCCAGTTCGAATATCCGGACGGAACCACACTCTTGCCTCAGCAGGGACAGTACATTGAACAGTACTGCGACAGTTTCGAAAACGCACTCTACGGGGCACAATTTGCGGATCCGCTCAATGGTTACAGGCGCTACATCAAACTGGACACCTGGGTCGATTATTTCCTGATCAATGAATTCGCGAAAAATGTGGACGGATACCGTATCAGCACCTTTTTCCACAAGGCCAAGGACAGCGACGGTGGGCTTTTAAGAATGGGTCCTGTATGGGACTACGATATTTCCTGGAGAAACGCCGACTATTACAATGGCAGTGTCACCAGTGGATACAGTTATGTGTTCAACTACTCAGGCGATCCTTTCCAGGTTCCCTTCTGGTGGTCGAGGCTGATGCAGGATCCCTTTTTCCGTAATGCAGTACGATGCCGGTGGAACGACCTGCGCACCAACATCTTCTCCACTCCCAATCTGCACGCCTGGATCGATAGCATGGCCATTTATCTGGACGAAAGCCAGGCACGGAATTTCATCCGGTGGCCGATATTGGGTGTTTACGTATGGCCCAATCCAAGTCCGCTGCCACCCGATTATCCGGGTGTTGTGCAGGAACTCAAGAACTGGGTTGCCCAACGGGGAGCATGGCTTGATGCCAATCTGCCGGGAAGCTGCATCCCGACCGGGCTTTCCGAAAATCCGGCGTGGAACGAGGAACTGGCCATCTTCCCCAATCCGGCCACCGATGAAACCTGGGTCATGAATTCGGAAAACGGTAACGGAAGTAGTATTGTGCGCCTTTACAATCTATCGGGACAACTGATACGGGAGCACAGGTATCAGGATGACCAACGAAACATCCGGGTCGACCTTACAGGACTGGCAGCCGGTGCATTCCTTGTCGAATTGGATTCGGGGGGCACTTTAAAAAGGACCAGGCTGATCAAACTCTGACCTCAGCGTTTTTTGCCGAGCTGCTGATCGATGCTGTAAGCACCCGGACCCATCATCAGAATGGCTAGGTAGCAGATCAGATACGTCAACGAACCTTCACGGTCACCGATCGGATCACCTGCATGCACCATGAAAGCGGCCACACCCATCGTGATCACGACCGGCACTGTCGCCCACCGGGTGAATAAACCGAGTATGACAAAAGCGGGAGCAACGAATTCACCGAACACCGTCAGGATCAGGCTGATTTTCGGACCGAGTCCGATGAAGTTGTAGAATTCGATCTCACCTCCTTCCATCAGCTTTTGCAGCTTTCCCCAACCGTGGGTCATCATAAAGAGTGAAAAAACCGTGCGGAGTAGAAACAGGGCTACATCGTTTAAGCGCTTCGAATTCATATGTGGAGATAAGAATAGGACAGGTTAACGGGTTGGATCAATCCAGTTTCAAAACTGCGAGGAAGGCCTGCTGTGGAATTTCAACCGAACCGACCTGACGCATACGCTTCTTCCCTTCCTTCTGCTTCTCGAGCAGTTTGCGTTTACGCGAGATGTCACCACCGTAACATTTGGCGGTAACGTCTTTTCGGAGAGCCTTCACCGTTTCACG
>JAULUX010000278.1:0-16878 GCA_032111385.1 Bacteroidia bacterium | reverse complement strand
CTACCACAGCGATTTCAACCAGTACTACAGTTGCTCCGGCAAATGATGTCACTACGCACTTCACCGATCAAACGCCGTCGGCCTCCGATCAGCTCAGCTGCTCGCTCGACAACCCAGACGGGTGTTTGATGTGCGGAAGTTGATTTAAGTTTCAATGACCGGTCCCTGAGCTTGTCCGATAGCTATCGGACGAAGGGTCGAAGGGCGGTTGTCGGTTAAGTAAACGACTGACAACATAAATCGAACATTATTAATTCAATCCGGGAGTACCATATGGTGCTTCCGGATTTTTCTTTACTAATGTCCGTTTTTAAACGCAAAGACCGCGGCGGTCCCGAAGTCTCGGGAGCAACGGACGCTGCGGGTTTTTTTTAAAATTTATAGTTACTCATCATTACTGCCTGGAAAACGTGGCGCTCGCCGCAAAACGTGGCGCACACTGCGTTTTAAAAGGGTGCAAAATTCTACAATGAATTAAATTACTCACTGATCATCATATTCCAGGTACCGCTGCTTGATGTAATACGCCAGCTCGTATTGAGAAAACGTGCGCAGGAAAAAATCGCTCAACCCGAGGTAATCGATGAAGGCATCGTACTCGTTGTACGGCAGTGCGATCAATCCCGATCGTGTATAATTCGCCAGCACCTCCCGCATCAACTCCCTTCTGCGGTCGGCGTTCATCAGTTCGGCTACCTTGCGTTTGCTGCGTTCCTTGCGGCTGAACTCCTGATACAACGCTGTGAGCGGACTCTGCCAGGCGTTTACACCGGTGAGGCGGTAATCCTTGGGTGTATATCCTAATTTTTTTAGATCCTGTTCGATCCGGTTCAGGTCGCGGGGGATGAACACGGTGGCTTCCTTCAATTCATACCTGAGTCGATCGAGAGCGACCATCACTTCAATGGTATCCGACCGAAGTGAATCGCGGAAACACAATTTGCGTACACGGTACCCGATAGCCGTTACAACCAAGGTGTCGTTCCGTAGGGCTTGTACTCGGAAGCTGTTGTCGGATTGTGCGAATTGTCCTTGCTGTGTGCGGAGGTTAATTACCATCACTTGCTCAAGCCGCAACTGGGGATTCTCAGCGTCGAAGGCTTTGCCGATGATCGTGATAACACCACCCTGCTGCGCTAACGCATCGCCTTGACTGGAGCACAAGGTTAATAGCACAATGAAAAAAACACTCAGCGAACGCATATTCGGGTATACGGGTCGTTAGAATTCAACCTCCAGCTTCATCTCCTCTTTTCCGCGGAGAATGCCAACCTGTGCTTTCTCTCCTTTGCTGAATTGCCCCAGAGCCTTCATGTAGCTCATCATGTCGGTCACCTTTACCGGGCCGATCTGCCGAACCACGTCACCAGCCTTGAGCCCCGCTTTCGAAGCCGGCTTGCCGTCGCTCACGCCATCGATGCGCATCCCCTCGCCTTCAAAGCCGTAGTCGGGAATCACACCCAGTGTCACCTTGAAGCGAGGGGTGTTCTCGTTGTTCTCCTCCTTGGTCCTGGTGAAAGCGATCTTGCCTTTATCGTCGAGGCTTCCCATCAGGGTGATCATGTAATCCAGAATGTCGAGTTCGCCCTTGTAATTGATCAGCTGCTCGTCGTCGGAGGGCTTGTGGTAATCGTTGTGTGTACCGCTGAAGAAGTGGAGGGCGGGAATCTCTTTCAGGTAGAAGGAGGTATGATCGGAGGGGCCGATGCCCGATTCGGTGGTCTTTACTGTGAATGAAGACGGTTTGATGTATTCCATGGTGATCTTCCACGCATCGGAGGTGCCAACGCCGTTCACCAGCAACACCGGCTCTTCGGTCTTCAGGCGGCCGATCATGTCCATGTTGAGCATGTAATTCACCGATTGCAGATTGAGTGTGGAGTTCCGCGTGAAATGCGCCGAACCCAGCAGTCCCTTTTCTTCACCGGAAAACGCCATGAACAGGTAATTGTTGCTCTTGGGTCCTTTTGATTTCAGGTAACGGGCCAATTCGATCACGCCCGCCACACCACTGGCGTTGTCGTCGGCTCCGTTGTGCACCGCAGGCTCACCGCGGTAAAGCGATTCTTCGCCTCCATGACCCAGGTGGTCGTAATGCGCACCGATCACAACAGTGGTGGAGGCTTTATTGTCGAGGTAGCCCATTACGTTGTGTGCGGTGGCTTCATCGCGCACGATTTCGGCTTGCATGTCGATGAGGGTCCCTTCCTCATTCAACAAGCCATTGTGCTCAGCGTGGAGGTAAAGTACAGGAACGGTGGATGGACTTACGCGTATGCGGTTGCTCAGTTCGGGCACTTTCAATGTGCTGTCGGTGGAGTAGAACACGATGCCCGCCGCTCCTTTCGCGATGGCGCTGTCGATACGGGTGCGCAGGTCGGCGACCGGTGCGAAGCGACTGTGAGGACCGGCCTTGTCGGGCGTGGAGGCATCGATCAGGAAGATCTTCCCCTGCAGGCCTTTCAGGTCCTTGTAATCATCATGACCCATAGTCGTGGCCGTTATACCGTAACCGACGCGCACCGATTTGCCCGATGCACTTGCATTCGCCGAGTAGGCGAGGGGATGGAACTCGGTTCCTGATGTCAGCGCACGTCTGCCGACCCGCAGTTTGCAGGCCTCGCCTGCACGCACGCTCTTCGTGAATTTAAAAGGCTGGAAATACCCTTCGATGCCCTTGGGTTCGAGTCCGATGGCTACAAATTCGGCGCGGATGTAATTCATGGCTAGGACTTCTCCCGGCGTACCGGGCTCACGTCCACCGAAGGAATCGGAAGCAAGGATGCGGATGTGTTTTTGAAGAAGCGGCTGAACGCTGGCGCGGTCGAGCTGGGCATGCAGTAAAAAAGGGAAGCTGAGCAAAAGGATGCTCACCACTGATTTCAGGGGAATGCGATTGAAAGCCATGGGTAGTTGGATATACCCGCAAAAGTACGACAAGCACATGGCCTTTCGGGGTCCATCGAACCCGAAGAAGGGTATCGATCAGGCGGTGATCCAGCCTTTCACCTCGTCGAGGCTGGGCATGGTGGCTTCCAGCTTCATTTTCTTGCGCATTCCTCCCAGGTCGTTGAACAGCTTGTTGGGGTTCAGGACTTTCAGTTGATCCCTGGACTGGATGCCCATCTTCTTCAACACGTCGTCCCAAGGCTGGGGAATGCCCTCCAGTTGGGCGCTTTCCTGCTCCACCGAAGAAAGGGCCGATTCGGGACGCATCTGCGGGAAGAACAGCACATCCTGGATGGAAGGCGAATTGGTCATGATCATGCTCAGACGGTCAATGCCCATGCCGAGTCCCGCGGTGGGAGGCATGCCGTACTCGATGGCACGGAGGAAATCCTCGTCAAGTTGCATCGCTTCTTCATCGCCGCGTTTGCCGAGTTCGAGCTGCTCTTCGAAGCGCGCACGCTGGTCGATGGGGTCGTTCAGTTCCGAGAATGCGTTGCAGATCTCCTTGCCGTTGCAGATGGCCTCGAAGCGCTCCACCAGTCCGGGCATGGTACGGTGTTTCTTCGCCAGGGGACTCATCTCCACCGGATAATCGGTGATGAAAGTGGGCTGGATCAGCTTGTGTTCACAGTGGGTGCCGAAGATCTCGTCGATGAGTTTTCCGCGACCCATGGTATCGTCCACTTCCACACCCAGTTTTTTTGCCGCCTCACGCATCTGCGCTTCGTCCAAGGACGAAACATCCACTCCGGTGAAGTGGGCGATGGCTTCGTACATGCTGAACCGTTTCCATGGACGTTTGAAGTCGATGGTGTTTTCACCCACTTTCACCTGGGTGGTGCCGTGCAGCTCGAGCGCAGCATGTTCCACCATGGCCTCCACGAAGTCCATCATCCAGTGGTAGTCTGTGTAGGCAACGTATAATTCGACTTGCGTGAATTCGGGATTGTGGAAGCGCGACATCCCTTCGTTGCGGAAATCCTTGGCGAATTCGAATACGCCTTCGTAACCGCCCACGATGAGGCGCTTGAGGTAAAGTTCGTTGGCGATACGCATGTACAGGGTCATGTCCAGCGTATTGTGGTGCGTCTTGAACGGGCGTGCAGCTGCTCCGCCGTAAAGCGGTTGCAGGATGGGCGTCTCTACTTCGAGGTAGCCTTTCGACGCCATGAAATTGCGCAGGCTGTTCACCAAACGAGTGCGCTTCACGAAGGTTTCGCGCACGTGGGGATTCACGATCAAATCGAGGTAACGCTGGCGGTAGCGCTGCTCGGGATCGCTGAAGGCATCGTACACCTGTCCGTCCTTTTCCTTTACAGCGGGCAGAGGCCGAAGCGATTTGGTCAGCAGCGTAAATGACGAAACATGCACCGACGTTTCACCCACCTGCGTCTTGAACACATAGCCTTTCACGCCGATGATATCGCCGGTATCGATCAGTTTTTTGAAAACGGTATTGTAGAGGGTTTTGTCTTCACCCGGACAGAGGTCGTCGCGGCGGAAATACACCTGGATACGGCCGTGGGCATCCTGCAGCTCGGCGAAGGAGGCGTTGCCCATGATGCGTCGGCTCATGATGCGTCCTGCGATGACCACTTCTTTGAATGCATCGGGTTGCGCATCGAATTCGGCCAGGATGGCAGCGGAATTCGTGTTGACCGGATACAATTCGGCAGGGTAGGGGTCGATGCCGAGTGAATAAAGCTCTTCGAGGCTTTGGCGGCGGATGATTTCCTGTTCGGACAGATGGTGACTCATGGCAGGCAAAAATAGGCAAATCCCGCCCCCGCTCTTCTCAGTGGTCCATCAGTTGTTGCGCTACCAGGCGAATGAAACCCGCCTCGAGCAGGAAACCGGATGCAAACCCCGCATATACCTGTGCCGGGTTGTGCGCTCCCCGAAGCAGACGCGCTGTACCAACTGTTCCTGCAGCGACGGCCATGGCCGCCAATGCAGACATGACTTCAAGGTGAAACCAGGCGCCGAAGCCGAAAAAAAGTCCCATCAATCCACCGATGCCGATCATGTGGATGCTGATCTTCCATCGCAGGTTGATCAGGAAAGCGAGCAGCACGGCCAGGGCGGCACCGGTGAGTGACAACGCAAAAATGCGTGAAACGGGTAGTTGCAACAGGAGGTAGATGCCACCGGAGTAGCAGATCATCGTCAGCAGGAAGGGGATGTGCCTTTCGCTGCGGTCGTGCATTTCCGGACTCTCGATCCAGCCTTTCTGCCAAAGCAGCCAGGTGGTGGAGGCGGGTAACAGCCACGTAGTAACGAAAACGATGGCGTAGAGGAACTGCTTTAGTCCTCCGGGAAGGATGTCTGCCAGGTAACTGCCGCTGTTCAGCAACAGGAACGTGGCGTACAGGGGCATGAACAACGGGTGAAAGAGGACCGAGATGGCCTGGCTGATCCGGTTCATGTAACGGGTGGCTTGGTCATGTCCGTGGGAATAAGCATCATACTTCCTTGCGCAGACGCGCCACAGGAATATTCATCTGCTCTCTGTATTTCGCCACAGTGCGCCGGGCGATGTTGTAGCCCGCTTTGTTGAGGATTTCTGCCAGCTTTTCGTCGGGCAAAGGGTGTTTCTTGTCCTCCTGTCCGATGTGCTCCTCGAGGATCTTCTTGATCTCGCGACTGGAGGCTTCCTCGCCGCTCTCGGTCTGCAGGCCTTCGGAGAAGAAATACTTGAGCAGGAATGTGCCGTAGGGCGTCTCCACGTACTTGCTGTTGGCCACGCGGGAGACGGTGGAGATGTCCATGCCAACCATTTCGGCGATGTCCTTGAGGATCATCGGTCGCAGCAGACGCTCGTCCCCTTGCAGGAAGTACTCTTTCTGGTAGTTCATGATGGCGGTCATGGTCGCCAGCAGGGTATGCTGCCGCTGGCGGATGGCATCGATGAACCACTTGGCCGCATCGATCTTCGAGCGGATGAAGGTGAGCGCCTCCTTGCTGTCTTTTTTCTTGTCCCGCGAGTAGGTCTGCAGCATCTCCTGGAACGAACGGCTGATCCGCAGATCCGGATCGTTCCGCGAATTGAGGCTCAGCTCGAGGCGGCTATCGACGGTGGTGAGGATGAAGTCGGGGATGATCTGCTGGCTGCTGCGCGAATCTTCTGCCGATCCTCCACCCGGTCGGGGATTGAGGGATACGATATCCTGTACGGCGGCTTTCAATGCAGCATCGTCGAGCTCTAGGCCCCGCTGGATCTTCTCGTAGTGTTTCTTGGTGAATTCCTCGAAGTAGTCCTTCAAAATGCGGTAAGCCGTATCGTGATGATCCTTGTCCAGGCCTTTGCGTTCGAGCTGCAGCATCAGGCATTCCCTCAGGTCGCGGGCTGCGATGCCCGGGGGATCCAGGGTTTGGATCAGCTTCAGCGTTTCTTCCAGCTCGGGGGCATTGGTGTTGATGTTGCGCGTAAAGGCGATGTCGTCGGCAACCGAGTCGAGGTCGCGGCGCAGGTAGCCGTCGTCGTCGAGGCTTCCGATCAGGTGTTCGGCCAGCTGGTAATGATGGTCGTCGAACGGCAACATGCCTAGCCCCGCCAACAGGTTGTCCTGGTACGAGACACTGACCGTGATGGGGGTTTCCGGCCGCTCGTCATCGGCCGAGTGGTTGTTCGCCTGCAGCTTGTAGTAGGGGATATCGTCGTCTTCGATGTAGTCGGCGATATCGACCTCCTCCTTGCGGATGGCATCTTCCAATGCACCGGCTTCCGCTTCATCGGCGCTTTCTATACGCTCTTCTTCCTTTTCATCGGAACCGAAATCGTCGAGTTCTTCAGCCGGCTCATCGCTGTCATCCTGTGATAGCTCCTCTTCCGCCAGGTCATCGGGATTGCCTTCCTCCAAAGCGGGATTGGCCTCCAGTTCCTCTTTGATGCGTTGCTCCAAAGCCACAGTAGGCACCTGCAACAATTTCATCAATTGGATCTGTTGAGGGGAAAGCTTCTGAAGCAGCTTCTGATGTAAACCGAGTTTCTGCATAAATAGGCTTCAAAAATACGGAACGTCGTCGGTTGTCCGTTGTCGAGTTGTCGGTTGTCCGTTGTCGGTTGTCCGTTGTCGAGTTGTCGGTTGCAGGTTTCACTGGTTGGTGAGCGTAAGCCTGTCCGCCCTGGCGGATCGAACCACGACCCTTCGACAAGCTCAGGGACCAGATGGTTGCCGGTTGGTGAGCCTGTCCGATAGTTATCGGACGAACCACGACCCTTCTACAAGCTCAGGGGCCAGTCTTAGACAAGCTCAGGGACCAGAGTTAACTGGTTGGTGAGCGTAAGCCTGTCCGCCCTGGCGGATCGAACCACGACCCTTAGACCCTTCGACAAGCTCAGGGACCGCAAGCTCAGGGATCGGTAGATATCACCCTATCATTCCGGCATCAAATCTCCTTCATTTTCAAATCATCAAATTTTCAAATTGACAAATTAAAACTCCGCGTTCTTCGGCGTCCTTGGGAAAGGGATCACATCGCGGATGTTGTTCATGCCGGTGACGAAGAGCACGAGTCGCTCGAAGCCGAGGCCGAAGCCGGCATGGGGGCAGCTGCCGAACTTGCGTGTTTCGAGGTACCACCACAGGCTTTCTTCGTGGATCCCCATCTCACGCACCCGGGCCAGCAATTTTTCGTAGTCGTCTTCACGTTGTGACCCGCCGATGATCTCACCGATCCAGGGGAACAGCACATCCATGGCACGGACGGTCTTGCCGTCGTCGTTCTGCTTCATGTAAAACGCCTTGATGTGCTTGGGGTAATCGGTGAGGATGACCGGACCCTTGAAGTGTTCCACCAGGAAGTTTTCATGTTCTTTCTGGAGGTCGGTACCCCATTCCACCGGGAACTCGAACTTTTCCTTATTCGGTTCGAGGATGGTGATGGCTTCGGTATAACTCAGTCGGCGGAAGGGTTGGTCCACCACCGATTGCAAGCGACCGATCAGCTCCTTGTCGTACATGTTGTTGAGGAACTCCAGGTCGTGGCTGCAATGGTCGAGTGCGTATTTCACCAGGTACTTCAGCATGTCCTCGGCCAGGTCCATGTTGTCCTGGATCTCGTAGAAGGCCATCTCCGGTTCGATCATCCAGAATTCGGCCAGGTGGCGAGGCGTGTTGGAGTTTTCTGCACGGAAAGTAGGACCGAAGGTGTAGACCTTTCCGAGGGCCAGTGCCCCCAGTTCGCCTTCCAGTTGTCCGGATACGGTGAGGTTGGTTTCCTTACCGAAGAAATCCTGTGTGTAGTCGATTTGACCGTCATCGGTACGCGGAATGCGGTCGAGGTCGAAATTGGTCACATGGAACATTTCGCCGGCTCCTTCTGCATCCGATCCGGTGATGATGGGCGAATGCAGATAGAAGAATCCGCGGTCGTTGAAGTACTTGTGGATGGCAAAGGCCAGGTGATGGCGGATGCGCAATACCGCGCCGAAAGTATTGGTACGGGGACGAAGGTGAGCGATCTCGCGCAGGAATTCCAGCGTGTGCCCTTTCTTCTGAAGGGGATAGGTCTCGGCATCGGCTTCTCCGTAAACCGATAACTCATCTACCTGCATCTCGGTGGCCTGGCCCGAACCGGTGGAGGCGACCAGCTGTCCTTTGGCGCGTATGCAGGCGCCGGTACCGATCCGCTTGAGCATCTCCTCGTCGAAACGGGTGGGATCCACCACCAGCTGCAGGTTATGGATGATGCTGCCGTCGTTCAGAGCGATGAAGGCGACATTCTTATTTCCGCGCTTGGTGCGCACCCAGCCTTTCACCACGGCGGTTTTGCCGATGGCGGAGGCGTCCAACAACTCAATGACAGGTGTATGTTCCATGGTTTATGACCGGAAAAACGACAGGTAAGAGCCGCTTTTCAGCGACGCAAAGGAAATCCATTTGCCAAGGATTAACAAACGAGGCGGGAATAACCAGAGGACGGAATCGACGAAACTTTTCCGGTTTCGGTTTGTTTTTTACCATCGGATACTCCCGAAAATCACCACCCTGACCGTTGTTTCCCTACCTTTGATTCCCTGATTCTATGCCGATGCATCAAGTCAACGCAGGTCCTCTGCTGGAGAATATCAAGTTACCGTCCGATCTAAGGGCATTGAGTGAAGACCAGCTCAAGCAGGTGTGCGATGAACTGCGCCAGTACATCATCGACATCGTATCGGTCAACGGCGGGCATTTCGGGGCCAGCCTCGGCGTGGTTGAGTTGACCGTCGCCTTGCATTATGCTTTCAACACCCCTCACGATCAGTTGGTGTGGGATGTGGGTCACCAGGCTTACGGCCACAAGATCCTGACCGGACGACGCGAGGTGTTCCACACCAACCGCATTTACAAAGGCATCAGTGGATTCCCCAAGCGTTCCGAGAGCGAATACGATACTTTCGGAGTGGGACACAGTTCCACTTCCATTTCCGCAGCGCTTGGTATGGCGGTGGCTTCCCGCCTGAAAGGAGACAAGAAGCGCCAGCATGTGGCTGTGATCGGCGACGGAGCCATGACTGCCGGTCTTGCTTTCGAAGGACTCAACCATGGTGGCGTGGAGGACAGCAACCTGCTGGTCGTCCTGAACGACAACTGCATGAGCATCGACCCCAACGTCGGTGCCTTGAAAGAATACCTCACCGACATCACCACCTCGCCCACTTACAACAAGATGAAGGACGAGGTTTGGAAGATGCTGGGTGTCATCTCCAAATTCGGACCCAACGCCCAGGCCATCGCCCAGAAGGTGGAGAATGCCGTGAAGAGCGCATTGCTGAAGCAAAGCAACCTCTTCGAATCCCTTAAGTTCCGTTATTTCGGGCCCATCGACGGACACGATGTGAACCACATGGTGAAGGTGCTGAACGACCTGAAGAATATTCCCGGTCCGAAGATTCTGCACTGTCTCACGGTGAAGGGTAAGGGGTATGAACTGGCCGAGAAGGACCAGACCAAATGGCATGCTCCCGGACTCTTCGATAAGATCACCGGTGAGATCGTCAAGCCTGTCATTGAGAAGCCCCAGCCGCCCAAGTACCAGGATGTGTTCGGGCATACGATAGTCGAACTCGCCGAGATGAACAACAAGATCATCGGTGTGACACCGGCCATGCCCTCGGGTTGTTCGCTCAACATCATGATGAAGGCCATCCCTGAGCGTGCTTTCGATGTGGGCATCGCCGAGCAGCACGCGGTAACGTTTTCTGCCGGTATGGCCACGCAGGGGATGATCCCTTTCTGCAACATCTACTCAAGCTTCATGCAGCGGGCTTACGACCAGGTGGTGCACGATGTCGCCTTGCAGAACCTGCACGTCATCTTCTGCCTCGATCGTGGAGGACTCGCCGGCGCCGATGGTCCTACGCACCACGGATCTTTCGATTTCGCTTACTTCCGCTGCATCCCTAACATGGTGGTTTCCGCTCCGATGAATGAGCAGGAGCTTCGCAACCTGATGTACACGGCAACGCATCCCGGTATGGGACCTTTCTCCATCCGTTATCCCCGTGGAAACGGTGTGATGGTCGATTGGCGCAAGCCGTTCGAGGCCATTCCGGTCGGCAAAGGCCGCAAGATCCGCGGAGGAGAGAAGGTAGCCATTCTGACCATCGGACATCCCGGTAATTTCGCCGTCCAGGCCTGCGATCTGCTGGCAGAAGAAGGATTGTATCCCGCCCACTACGACATGCGTTTTGTGAAGCCCCTTGATTCAGCCATGCTGCACGAGATCTTCCACGAGTTCAAGAACGTGGTTACCGTGGAGGACGGATGCATCCAGGGCGGATTCGGCAGCGCTGTAGCCGAGTTCATGGTCGATCACGGGTACCAGGCACGCATTGTCCGCCTGGGCATTCCCGACAAATGGATTGAACACGGCGAGCAGAAGGAATTGTACAACGAGTGTGGTTTCGATGCTCCTGCGATTGTCGAAGCTGTGCGTCAATTGATGCCTGCTCGTACTGCGGTTCCGGTAAGCAATTGACCTAAGCCGTTTGCTGCATCCTTACAGGATGCCTCTACGAGTCCTTCAAACCCACGATCACCGAATCCACCACCGGAGCGAAATGTTGCGCTTCCAGTCCGGCGATTTTTTCAGCAATACGATCGGGCGTGTCTTCCGGGTCCAATTTCGTCTTGAATTGCGCAATGACAGCCCCTTCGTCGTAATGTTCGTTGACGAAGTGCACGGTGATTCCTGTTTCGGACTCTCCTGCCGCATACACTGCCTCGTGCACGTGCATCCCGTGCATCCCTTTTCCACCGAATTTCGGCAGCAGGGCAGGGTGTAGGTTGATGATCCTTCCGGGGTAGGTTTCCACCACCGCTTTGGGGATCAGTCTCAGGTATCCGGCCAGTACAATGAAGGTGATATCGTTCTTTTTCAGGAGATCGACCAGGGCGGATGGGTCGCGCCGCAGCTCAGTGCTGAGATGGACCGAAGGAATCCCATGCTCCCGGGCGATTTCGTAAACCCCAGCCGTTTCGCGGTCGCATGCTATGAGGTGTATACGGGCGATGGGATGATTCCTGAAATAGCGGCACAGCCTGTCCGCGTTGCTTCCTTTTCCCGAAGCCAGGATGGCGATGTGCTCCATCTTGCAAAGCAATGAAGGCGTCGCCCAATTCCAAAATCCGACGGATCACTTTTTTCATAAGGCAGCAGCAATTGTGAGGGTGGTGAGTTGACGATTGACCGGTCCGTTCGTGTTTTCGGCCTTGGCTTTCGGTCCCAACAGCATGAACACCAGGGCGACCAATACCACCAGGGCGATGACCAGCTTGCCGGCAGGTTGTTTCTTTTCTCGCATTTTCTTCTTCATAAATTCTACGGGTTGTTGCTGTAAGATAAACCTGTCCGCCTGCTCATCCCGCCAGTGCTATGGACAACCCCGGAATATTTCGGGTGAAGTACTGGCGAAACGGGGTGAATGGAACAGGTTGTACGATTTTGGCCATTGGGCAATTTTTTTTGGAAAAACGCTTGGAATTCAGATTTTTTTTATCTTCAACCTGGCCTTTTCATTCGCCGCTTGACTCAACCTGCCTGCATCAATCGATTTTTAAACCCCAACCAACACCCATCACATGGTAAAACCCATCACAAACGAAAAGTGGAAAGTGATCAATTTCAGCAAGGGAATCTTCCGCTGCGATTACGCCGTCTCCGACAAAGGGAGGCTGGTCAGCTACACCACCAGTATCAAGGACGGTAACCTGCTTAAAGGTACCCTCATGGGGGGGTATCCCACGTTGAAGCTCAAACCCGAAGGTCGGAACATGACTCTTTTCCTGCACCGCCTGGTTGCGGAGGCGTTTCTTCCCAAGAAGAGCCCGAAGCACGAGTACGTTATCCACCTCAACTACAACAAAGAGGACAATAGCATGAAAAACCTCCGTTGGGCAACCAAGGAGGAAATGGAAAAGCACCAGCAGAATAGCCCTGCCGTGTTGGCCTACCGCTCACTGAACCGCAAGAAAGGCCACAAGTTGACCGATGTAGCGGTGAAGCGTATCAAGCAGATGATCACCGACAAAAAGCGGGTCAAGACAATGAAGCAGATCGCCGATCAGTTCAACATCTCCGAAATGCAACTGTACCGCATCAAGAGCGGAGAGAACTGGGCGCACGTCAAGCCCTGAATCCACAGAAACCGGCTTCGGCCGGTTTTTTTATGCCCTCTTCCCGGCCTTTGACCGCCAGGCCAGCCCGTAAAAAAGAGAGGTCAGGAAAAAAGGGCCGGCAATGAGCAAGTAAACGGACAGGGGAAACCGGCCCCAGGCCATCAAGATGTATCCAAGACCCGCCAGTGCGAACAGCACAAAGCCGAGCCGATGATTTTTCCAGGCCAGCAGAGTCATCGTCAGGGCGATGCCGGGCCACAACAAATGCGAAAGGATCAGAATGGCCAATCTGGTCAAATCGTGTTCTCCCGCCATGGACTGACCCACGTCGACAACCATGAACACGAAAAGGAACACTGTTATGATCAGGCTTGAAATGCGGGCCAGGCGCTGCAGGAGAAGCGTGTTCATCATGCTGAAGTGGGCTGGGATTCAAACGAAAATCGGTAAAAAAAGCGGATCAGCACATCATTTCTTCCTGAAAAACAGGCTGTTGAGGGCAGTTGACAGGCAATACCAATATTTATTACTTTTGCCCCCTGTCTAAACCAATCTACTAGAACAATGTCTGACATTGCAACCCGCGTAAAAGCCATCATCGTTGACAAACTGGGTGTTGACGAAGGAGAAATCAACAACGAATCCAGTTTTACCAACGATCTGGGCGCGGACTCCCTCGATACTGTCGAGTTGATCATGGAATTCGAAAAGGAATTCAACATCGCAATTCCGGACGATCAGGCCGAGAAGATTTCCACTGTCGGTCAAGCCATCGATTACATCACGGCTAACGCCAAATAATTTTTTCACTCTTCCCGGCGGACTATGCAGCTAAAACGCGTAGTAATCACAGGTTTGGGTTCACTGAACCCATTGGGTAACAACATTGGCGAATACTGGAGCGCTCTTTTGAGTGGCAAGAGTGGAGCCGGTCCCATTACCCTGTTCGATGCGTCGAAGTTCAAGACCCGCTTCGCTTGCGAGGTGAAGGACTTCGATCCCGGGAAATACCTTGATCGCAAAGAAGCCCGCAAACTGGACCGTTTCTCTCAGCTGGCCATAGCTGCTTGCGAGGAGGCGGTCCAGGATGCCAACCTGCTGGAAAACAAACCCGATCCGGACCGCACCGGAGTCATCTGGGGTTCCGGTATCGGCGGCTTACGAACCTTCCTCGACGAGGTTAGCAATTTTGCCAAAGGAGACGGCACTCCCCGCTTCAATCCTTTCTTCATTCCGAAAATGATCGCCGACATTGCGGCAGGTCATATTTCCATGCGCTATGGCTACCGGGGGCCCAACTTCTGTACGGTGTCGGCCTGCGCTTCGTCCACCAACGCCATCATCGACGCTTTCACCTACATCCGTCTGGGTAAGGCGGATGTGATCCTCTGCGGAGGTAGCGAAGCAGCCGTGAACGAGGCCGGTATCGGTGGTTTCGGCGCCATGCATGCTCTCTCCGAGCGGAATGATTCACCCGAAACGGCTTCCCGTCCTTTCGACCTCGACCGCGACGGGTTTGTGCTGGGTGAAGGTGCCGGTTGCCTCATCCTGGAGGAGCTGGAGCACGCCAAAGCGCGGGGTGCGAAGATCTATGCCGAAGTGGCCGGAGGCGGAATGAGTGCCGATGCCTACCACCTCACCGCTACTCACCCCGAAGGACTCGGTGCTTACAATGTGATGCGCAATGCTTTGCAGGATGCCGGCATGACCACCTCCGACATCGATTACATCAATGTTCACGGTACTTCCACGCCGGTGGGCGATCCCAGCGAGGCCATGGCCATCGGGAAACTTTTCGGGGAAGATGCTTACCGGTTGAACATCAGTTCAACAAAATCCATGACCGGCCACTTGCTCGGCGCTGCAGGTGCCATCGAGGCTATCGCCGCTGTACTTTCAGTGGTGAATGACGAAGTACCGCCGACCATCAACCACTTCACGGACGATCCCGCTTTCGACTCCAAACTCAACTTCACGTTCAACAAGGCGCAGAAGCGAACAGTGAACGCTGCGTTGAGCAACACTTTCGGTTTCGGCGGACACAACGCCTCCGTCATCGTCAGGAAGTACAAGCCCTGATCCTTCGTGATCCGAACCTTTTTCCGGCTGCATGTCCTGGCGGACGCACAGGAAAAACAGTTTATCCGCTCCTTGCATAACCTGCTTGGTTTTTATCCCTCCAATCTTGCAATCTACAAACTGGCTTTCAGCCACCGTTCCCTCGCACTCGAAACGGCAGGTGGGAATCGCCTGAGCAATGAGCGTCTCGAATACCTTGGTGATGCGGTGCTGGGAGCCGTCGTCGCCGAAATGCTTTTTAAAAAATACCCGTTCAAAGACGAAGGGTTTCTCACGGAGATGCGTAGCCGAATCGTTAGCCGTGAGCACCTCAAGCAACTGGCGGTGCGGATCGGTGTGGACGAATTGCTTCAGAAAGACGCCGGACCGGGCAGTTACCGCAGCATGTACGGCGACGCCTTCGAGGCATTCATCGGTGCTATCTACCTCGACAAGGGATACGACAGTACGAAGCGGTATATCTTGGACCGTATCATCCGTCCTCATGTCGATATGGTGGAGATCGAATCCACCGAGAAGAACTTCAAGAGCGTGTTGTTGAACTGGGGGCAACGGGAACGGCGTACCGTTACTTTCGAAACCGTGAGTGAAGATGTGCGCGCCCGGCAGATCACCGTGCGCCTCCTGATCGACGGTCAGGAGAAAGCCGTAGCCACCGAGCACATCAAGAAAAAGGCCGAACAGATGGCGGCAGAGAAGATGTGCAAGGAGTTGGGGTTAATCTGATAATATTCAAACCATAACTCAAGGGTTAATTTTCTACCTTTCGGATATGAAGCCCGTTTCAGTCATTTTTTTTGGTCTCTTGCTGCTTTGTGATTCCGTATTTTCTCAAGAAAGCAAAGTTCCGGCTGATACCCTTCGTCCGGATCCGCTCGATGAAGTCGTCATATCAGCCAGCCGGGGTGAAGAGACCAGGCGTACCGTCGCGCAACAGGTGCAGGTGCTGGGTGTCCGCCAGATCGAGGAGGCGCAGGCCCGGACTACGGCCGACTTGTTGTCCAATACCGCGGGAGTCTTTGTTCAACGAAGCCAGATGGGTGGAGGATCTCCGGTACTCCGTGGCTTTGAGGCCAGCCGCATACTGCTGGTCGTCGATGGTGTGCGATTGAACAACCTCATCTACCGTTCCGGTCACTTGCAGAACATCCTCACCCTCGACAACAATAGCCTGGAAAGGATGGAGATTTTGTTTGGTCCCGCTTCAACAGTCTATGGCAGCGACGCCCTGGGGGGTGTGATACACTTGTACACGAAGGCTCCGAGATTCGCTGCAGAGGGCACCGACGAGATCCGGGAATTGAATGCATTCACGCGGTTCGGCACAGTGAACGACGAGCGTACCGCTCATGTCGATTTTTCAATTGGCGATAGAAAGTGGGCCTCATTTACCTCGCTGACAGCATCGGATTTCAGCGACCTGCGCGGAGGAACGACCCAAAATCCGTTTTACGGTAAGTCCTACGGTGAGCGTGAATATTATGCACAGCGCATCGACGGCCGCGACAGCGTGGTCCGGAACACCGATCGGTACCTTCAGGTGGGAACTGCATATTCCCAGTACGATATCGTACAGAAGTTTGCCTTCCGCCCTTCGGATAATGTCACCCATAGCCTCAATGTTCAGCACTCGAACAGTTCTGATATCCCGCGTTACGACCGTTTGACGGATTCTTCTTCAACTACAGGATTACGCTTCACAGAGTGGTTTTACGGTCCACAGACACGTTGGCTTGCCGCTTACGATATTCACATGAGGCGCCCCGGTCGTTTTTTTGATCAGCTGCATGTGATGGTCAATTACCAGAACATTACCGAGAGCCGTCATCAGCGCACGTTCGACGATCTTCAGCGGCAAAGTCGAAATGAAAACGTAGGTGTTTGGGGCGGAGGAATCGATCTGAAGCATGTAAGTTCAGCGCATGTGCTGCACACCGGTATCGATGCACAGTACAATACACTACGCTCCACCGCCTATTCGGAGAACATCGAAACCGGGTTGCGGACTCCGCTCGATACGCGTTACCCCGATGGAGGCAACACCATGGGTTCTGTCTCTGCCTGGCTTTCGCATACGTGGAAGATCAATCCAACCACTACGCTCACCGACGGGTTCAGGGTCGGGTTCTCAAAGCTTTACGCTGAATTCCGGGATACCACGTTCTTCAAATTTCCCGAACGGGAGGTCAGACAGGAAATGCCTGTGTATTCGGGAAGCATCGGTTTGATCCATATTCCAAACAAC
>JAULUX010000277.1:0-2158 GCA_032111385.1 Bacteroidia bacterium | reverse complement strand
GCCTTGCCAAAGACCAGGACGGCACGATCTGGGCCGGTACGGAAGCAGGAGTGTATGTATTCTATCCACCCTCCACCCTGCCCCAGCAAATCCTCATCAAACAGAACAACACTTTTCAATACCTCCTCGCCGCCGAGATCGTGACGGCCATCGCAGTAGACGGAGCCAACCGCAAATGGGTAGGAACAGAGAACGGCGGACTCTTTCTTTTCTCGCCCGACGGGCAGGAGCAAGTCCTCCACTTCACCACCGCCAATAGTCCGCTCTTCTCGGACAACATCACCTCGCTGGCCATCGACGGAAAAAGCGGTGAGGTCTACATCGGAACCGACAAAGGCCTTTTGAGCTACCGGAGCGACGCCATCACTCCCGAAGAAGAGGTTGTTGGATGTGGCAATGTATTGGTATATCCCAACCCGGTGCGGTCAGAATATTCCGGACCCATCGCCATCCGGGGACTGATCCCGAACGGAAGCGTTCGTATAGCCGACATCCACGGGGGATTGGTTTATCAAACCACTGCACTGGGAACGCAAGCGGTTTGGAACGGCACCGACAATTCAGGAAATCGTGTTCCGACCGGGGTGTATGTTGTTTACTCCACCGATGAAGCCGGGGAATTCAGCTGCGTCACCAAAGTGATGGTTTACCGTTAAACCGAAAGGGATTGATTAACGGAAGAGAGTTTCTCCCGTAATAAAAATGAAAAGAGAGGGGGGAGTATTAGCCCTTCTTGGCCATGTAATTGTCACCTCCGCGGCGCACCTTCGCGTCGTACCAAAGCCAATACACCGTTCCGATGGTAATGACGATTCCAAAAAACCAGTTGGTCAACGCACCAACAGAAGGAACGATGCTGAACACGGACTGGGCTGCCTCTGCAATACCATAAAAGATACGGGTCATGATTTTGTCTTAATTTGCGCGCTAATTTAACGAAAAACCTTCCTACCACCCTCTTCCCCCATGCTTATCCGCATTTTCCGGTCCACGGGCTTTTTCCCGCCCGTTCTTCTGGCCATCTTGACCGGATTGATGTGGGCGGTTTCACTATCAAGCACTTACAGTATAATCCCACCCAATGGCATGCCTTTTTACGATGCCGTATGCGGTTTGCTGAACCTCCTCCCGGTCTGGGCCGGTGCAGTACTAGGCGGAATTCTGCACTTGAGCCAGGCCATCCACCTGAACCTGGTGCTGAACAAACATGAAGTGCATTTTAAAAGATCGTGGTTACCCGCGCTGGTCTATGTGGTGCTGGCCGGACTGATTCCTCCTTTTCTGTGGATTCACCCTGCCCTGTTTGCCGCTTCCTTCCTGATTTTCGCGCTCGACCTGATTTTCGAATTTTACAAAAACCGGCAGGCTTTGTCCATCATTTTTCACACTGGATTCCTACTCGGCCTCGCCAGTTTGTTCTATCTGCCCGCAGTAGTGCTGTTCGCATTTTTCTTTTTCTCGCTGATCATCCTTCGGCCGTTCTCCTGGAGGGAATGGGTGGTGGGGTTCATGGGAATCACCATTCCCTTCTACCTGGCTTTCACGGTGTATTTCCTGCTCGATCGCCTCCCCATCCTTTACGAGGATATATTCATCACCGGTATCAGGCGCCAAATTGAACTGGGCTTGTTGTTCGTGAAGGAATACGTACCCAGCATTTCCTGGGTTTTAATTCTCCTGCTTCTTTCCCTGAACAGAATGCGGTCGAACTACATGCGTAATGCCACCAAGACCAGACTGATCCAACAACTTTTATTTTTATTGATTCCGATGCTGCTGTTTGCCGCTCTCGTGTCGAAAGACGATCTGCCCTACCGCTTTCAGCCTCTGGCCTTGCCGATCACGGTGTATGTTTCTTATTACTTCCTGGCCGGTAAAAAAATGTGGATGATGGAGACAGCCTTCCTGTTATTGATCGGCGGATGGGCCTACAACTTTTTCATGCCGCACTGAGCATTTTGTAGTGGTTCAGGAACCCTTCCGGGTCATCGGGTGTAATCACCACCACCGGTCCTGTTGCCCGGATCACCAACACGTAATTCGACCGTCGCGTGCAATACCAAAGCATGGATCCCACTTTGGAATTCCGGTAATAGCCGGTGTAACCAAAGAGTCCTCCATTGCCGAAGGTGCGGATCGCGCCACGCATCTCGTCTTG
>JAULUX010000276.1:2255-4538 GCA_032111385.1 Bacteroidia bacterium | reverse complement strand
GATACGGTTGTTATGAAAATCGGTAAAAGCAAGATCGTCATGGTCGACGATGAAAAAGACAGTTTTGTGTCAGTCATCTTCGACCGGGATTCCATAAAAACGGACCCTCCTCGCTCCCGCTCCCACTGGGGAGGGGTCGATATCGGATTCAACCAGCTGCTGGTCAGTGACCGTTTCGCCACCACACTCCCTGATGAATATGATTATCTGGACCTTGTATACGGTAAATCCGTGAATGTAAACCTAAACCTTCTCTATCACGATTTCGAACTCAAAAAACGCTTTGTGATGTTCACCACAGGACTTGGATTGTCGTTCAATAATTTCCGTTTCAACTCTGATAGGACTATCCAATCGGATACGAACAGGCTGGTTGCGGCATACGACCTCAATCGCACAGGGCAGCAGATCAATTACCGTAAAAACAAACTTGCACTCACGTATGTGACCGTACCATTGCTTCTGCAATTCAATTCTGATCCGACATTGAAGAAGTCGTTTCATGTCGGAACAGGACTACTCCTTTCTTACAAGATCAATTCGCACCTCAAGCTCGTCTGGAACGAAGACGGGGATAAGCAGAAGGACAAGCGACGCGACGAGTTCAATCTTCAACCCTTCCGCTGCGATGCCACCATCCGCTTAGGGTATCAGTACTATACAGTATATGCATCCTATGCACTGAACGAACTTTTCCGCGAGGGACGAGGCGCACCGCAACTGCATCCCTTCCAGGTGGGCATCAACCTGTTCGGTTGGTAGACGAATCAGAACAGTCCAACGGCTTTGCCGTACAATTCCCCGTATTTCCTCCGGGCTTGTATGGCCGTTCGCGATTGGTTTTGTTAAGGGTGATCTACAGTAAGTATCTGGCATGTTCGATTCTTACCATGGGATTACATTGGGAATGATAGCATTCGGTAAAGCCCAGAATTCCATAAAACAGCAATTTCTGACAAGGGGAAAAGAACATGGCAAACTAGTTTCGTACCGATCCTACACGGACTCAATGCTGATTCAACTTGTCCGGGAGATACCTTTCCACAGTGTTCAAACCGCTAATTTTGTATCCTCCGAAAAAAACAAACAAAACCATCAACTCGGAATACATGAAAATATCGCTTATGTTGCTCACCGCTCTAATCGGGATTGTCACACAGGCAAACGCCCAGGAACCACCCCTTATCGACCGTGACCTCTTTTTCGGGAATCCCGAGATCTCCGGTTCGCAACTCAGTCCCGATGGCAAGTATATTTCCTTCATGAAGGAATACAAGGGCATCATGAATATCTGGGTCAAGGCTTTCAATGAACCGTTTGAGAAGGCCCGCCCGCTGACCGATAGCCCGCGCCCACTTTACGGTTATTTCTGGACCGATGACGGCAAGTACATCCTGTACATCAAAGACAAGGACGGAGACGAGAACATGAACATTTTTGCTGTGGATCCCAATGCATCCGCAGGGAAAACCGGTGTGCCTGAATCCAGGAACCTTACGGCGTTGGACAAAGTCCGGGCTGAGATTTACAATGTAAGCAAGAAGAACCCTGATGAGTTGTTCGTGGGGCTGAACGACCGCGATGCTGCCTGGCACGACCTCTACAAACTGACGATCTCCACCGGCAAACGCGAGTTGATGTACACCAACAAGGACCGCGTCACCGGATACGATTTCGACTGGGATGAGAAGCTGCGCGTGCTGAGTAAGACCGATGAAAAAGGGAACACCACCCTTTTTCGTCTTGACGAAGGCGACAAACTCACCGCCATCTACGATTACAATGTCAACGAGCAGGCCTATATCGCAGGCTGGAACGAAGACAATACCCGCTGCTACTTTGTGACCAACAAGGGCGATATCGACAAGACTTCTCTGTTCATGATGGATCCGAAAACCGGCAAACTGGAATTCATGGAGAAGGACCCTTCCGACATGGTGGATTTCGGAGGAATCATGTTGGACCAGAATACACGTAAGCCCATTTATACCAGCTATACGGTCGATAAGACGGAGTACCAGTGGAAGGACAAGAAATGGCTGGAGAACTACGACTTCCTGGTGGCGAAGTTCCCCGGCCGGGAAATCTCCATCCAAAGTTCAACCAGCGATTATTCCAAATGGCTGATTGCGGTAAGTGGTGACCGTTATGTAGCCGAGGTTCATTTCTACGATGTCGGTGAGCGGAAATTGATCTTCCAGTACACACCCCGTCCCAGGTTGAAAGCGGTGGAGAAATTCCTCGTTCCCATGATCCCCGTTACCTATCCAAGCAGTGACGGCC
>JAULUX010000276.1:0-2245 GCA_032111385.1 Bacteroidia bacterium | reverse complement strand
GCATACCTCACCCTGCCGATGGGAAAACCGTCCAATAAACTGCCCGTGGTCGTGCTTGTACACGGTGGCCCAAAAGGACCGCGTGACTACTGGGGCTACGATCCCCAGGTGCAGTTCCTTGCCAACAGGGGGTATGCGGTACTGCAGCCCAATTTCAGGGCAAGCGGTGGATATGGAAAGAAATTCCTGAATGCCGGAGATCTGCAATGGGGTAAACGCATGCAAGACGACATCACCTGGGGTGTGAAATACCTGACCGACAAAGGCATTGCAGACAAGGATAAGGTAGCCATAATGGGCGGCAGTTACGGAGGTTATGCTACGCTGGCCGGACTCGCATTCACCCCGCAACTGTATGCCTGTGGTGTTGACATCGTCGGACCCAGCAACATCTTCACCCTGCTCGAGTCGGTTCCGGCTTACTGGGAAGCCGGGCGCGCTTTCCTTTACGGAATGGTCGGTGATCCGAACACCGAGGAGGGCAAAAAGCGTATACGCGAGGCCAGTCCGCTTTTCAGTGCCGACAAGATCGAACGTCCATTGCTTATCATACAGGGGGCGAACGATCCTCGTGTAAAGCAAGCCGAAGCCGACCAGATCGTTGCCGCCTTGAGGGATAAGCAGAAGAAGGTGGATTACCTGCTTGCTGCAGACGAAGGACACGGATTTGCAAAACCACTCAACCGCAAAGCCATGTATGCCGAGGTCGAGAATTTCCTTTCCGAAGTACTTGGAGGGCGTTGCCAGACCGCCATGGAACCCGAAGTAAAAAGCACACTCGAAAAACTTCGGGTAGATGTGAAGACGGTCCGGTATGAACCCAAAAAAGAGGTGAGTTCCGCTCTGAGCCTGCCGCGGGTGAATAATGTGTGGAAGGAAATGAAAGCCGATTATGCCGTGACGCTCGAGGTGCAGGGGCAAAAATTGGATATGAAAATGAAGCGTACCGTAGAAAAGAAGGGCGACAACTGGCTGGTCTCCGACGATATGACCGGAGCGATGGGCCAAATGAAGGATGCGGTGACCTTTACAGCGGAAGGCAATCCTGTACTCCGCGAGATCGAGCAGATGGGCGAAAAGATCGCCATGGGCTTTGCGCCGAAGGTTGTTACGGTCGACATGGGCGGAAAGAAGACGGAAATGAGTTTTGCCGGACCCTACTGGATGGACGGACCCGGTTGCGATCAGTTGCTGGCCCAATGGCCGTTGAAAGAAGGCTATTCAATCGTAACCGACATTCCCGATATGACGACCATGAAGGCAAAACAGGTATCCATCACCGTTAGCGGAAAAGAGAAGATCGGTTCACTCGAATGCTGGAAAGTCGAAATGACGAATACCGATAACGCAGCCGACAAGACCACGTTCTGGATCGATCCGAAAAGCGGCGCCGCTTTGAAGATGGTCTCCGTCATTCCGGCTATGGGCAATGCGGTGATGACAATCGAGAAAAGCTGAGTAATAAGCACGAAGAAATCAAGTGAATTGAAAAGGGTGTGATTCAGTCACGCCCTTTTTTTATACCCACACGATTCTCGTTGTAATTAAAAATCGAAGAGGTCCTCCAAGAACGAGCCGGGTTTCTTCTTGTATGTTCCCGGTTTTTTTGGGGAGGAGTGTGAAGAATAGGGTTCGTTGTATTTCTCCGAGCGGTTCGATCAGCCGGATGCTGACTTTTCGATGATCTTGTCAAGTTCTCCGCGGTCGAGCCAGATGCCGCGGCATTCGGGACAGTAATCGATTTCGACACCATTGCGTTCGGTCATCAGCAGGTTCTGCTGGCAGTTCGGACACTTCATGACTTTGATTTTCTATTAGAACCAATGAACACTTTAAAAAGTTCAGTATTCGGGAAATTCGATACGTTTCAGGTCGTTCAGGATTCCTCTTCATCTTCGATCTCGATCAAAGCCGGCTGGATCATTTCCTTCCGGCTTTGACGTTTATCGATCGATAGAAGGATGGAAGGAAGCAAAAGTAGGTTGGTGATCATCGCTACGAACAACGTGATGCTGAGGAGGATACCTAACGCTACCGTGCCCCCGAAACCAGAGGCGGCAAAGATGGCGAAGCCGAAAAAGAGGATGATGGTGGTATAGACCATGCTGATCCCCGTATCGCGGATGGTGATGGAGATCGCTTCCGGTACGCTGATGGCGCGCTTCCTGAGTTCCTGCTTGTAGCGGGTCAGGAAGTAGATGGTGCCGTCGGATGAAATGCCGAATGCGATACTGAAGATGAGGAT
>JAULUX010000275.1:852-6301 GCA_032111385.1 Bacteroidia bacterium | reverse complement strand
ATCCGGCTGATTTTGCTGAGAACATCATTCGCGTCCAGGCGGGGATGAAGATCAGCCGCAACGGGCTCCTCCACAAGCTGGTTGGAAGCCTATACTCGCGCGCGGGGCAGGAGTTCAAACGGGGCACCTTCCGCGTGCAGGGCGACACAGTGGATATTTTCCCCGCTTACATGGACCTGGCTTACCGCCTGGTATTTTTTGGAGACGAGATCGAAGAACTCGCCACCATCGAACCGTCCACCGGGAAGCGTTACGATAAGCACGACCACCTTGCTATCTTCCCGGCCAACATCTTTGTTACCTCCGCCTCACGACAACAAGACGCCATCTTTGAAATCCAGGCCGACATGGTCAAGCAGACGGAGTACTTCCTCGAAACCGGTCGCCCCCTGGAAGCCAAGCGCCTGGAAGACCGGGTCACGTTCGATCTGGAGATGATCCGGGAGCTGGGGTATTGCTCCGGCATTGAGAACTATTCGCGTTATTTCGACGGCCGCACCAGCGGTCAGCGACCATTCTGCCTGCTCGACTACTTCCCCAAGGACTTCCTGATGGTGATCGACGAGAGCCATGTCACGGTGTCGCAGATCCGTGCCATGTACAACGGCGACCGTGCCCGCAAGACAAACCTGGTGGAATACGGATTCAGGTTACCGGCCGCGGTGGACAACCGACCGCTCAAATTCGAGGAATTCGAGCAGCTGGTGGGACAGACGGTTTATGTGAGTGCCACGCCTGCCGAATACGAGCTTCAGAAGTCGGAAGGAGTCATTGTCGAACAAGTCATCCGACCTACCGGCCTGCTCGACCCGCCCATCGAAGTACGTCCGGTCTCCAACCAGGTAGACGACCTGCTGGAAGAGATCGCCAAAGTGGTCAAGCGTGAAGAACGCGTGCTGGTCACCACCCTCACCAAACGCATGTCCGAGGAGCTGGCCAAATACATGGCCAAATTGGATATCCGCTGCCGTTATATCCACTCCGAGGTGGAGACCCTCGAGCGGGTGGAGATCCTCCGTGACCTGCGCCTGGGCGTTTTTGACGTACTGATCGGCATCAACCTGCTCCGCGAGGGACTGGACCTGCCGGAAGTGTCGCTCGTCGCCATTCTCGATGCCGACAAAGAAGGATTCCTCCGATCGAACCGATCCCTGACACAGACTGCAGGACGTGCCGCAAGGAATGTGAACGGAAGGGTGATCATGTATGCCGACACCATCACCGAAAGCATGCGGCGAACCATCGACGAAACGAACCGGAGGCGCGCGAGGCAGATGGCCTTCAACGAGGAGAATGGAATCACTCCTACCCCGCTGAACAAAAAAGCCTCTGCTGCGTTTGCCGATCTGGAGGGCCGTTCGGAGAGCCTTTCGAAAGCCTACATCGAAAAGAACGAAACCAGCGTGGCCGCCGACCCTGTGGTCCGCTTCATGACCGCTGAACAGATCAGCCTCGCCATCTCCAGCACCCGCAAGAACATGGAAAAAGCTGCCATGGAACTTGATTTCATGGAGGCGGCCCGGTTCCGCGACGAGTTATTCAGTCTGGAGGCCGTGCTGAAAGAGAAAAACAAATCCTGAATGTATGGACCAACTGGAACTTGTCCTGACCATCTGCCTCTATATCCTTTCGATCGTCACGGCCTTGATCCTGGGTATGATATCGAGGCGGTTCAGCGAACAGGCCCTTCGCCTGGGCATCTCCATACACGTGGCACTCATTGCATTGGCGATCGTTTTTTACATCGTATTCCCTGAGGCTGACGCATGGCATTATGCGTTGCTTTTATCGGTCTGCAGCGGACTTTCACTTTCCGGCTGGGTTCTGCGATCCTCCTCCGGCTTCGGGTTCACCAAAGCCTACTTCGGGGCCTGGTTGCTCAGCATCCTTTTGTTCCTGTGGTCGCCCTCCCTTCTATTTTACACCATCAGCGGACACCTGTCCGATTTCCGCCCGGAAATCGAAATCCACCTTGGATCCAACACCTACCTCACCGAGCAGCAAAGCATGCTGAATACCGGAAAGTCACCCGGCGGATTCAAGGTGATCCGGAAATTCGGAATTTACAACAAGACGCTTGTACGCAACCTTAACTTCGACAAGACACCTGTTCAAGCACGGCTGGAAGAGATCCGCGCGGATTCCATGGTCATCCATGCCACCCTGGCCGATGGTCAAATCCAAAGCATCGGTTTTCATCCCGGAATGAAGAAAAACAGCATTGTCCGCAAACCGGGCAACAAGCCATCACATCAACCTCCTCCACAGCCCTGAACAGGAAACCATTTCCCGCCGGGGGCGTAAACAGGATCCGGAAGAGCCACACCGGCTTAGCCCACACAATAAAATCTATACATTCGTAGTTAATCAGGCGTCTACACCCATGAAAAACATCCTCCTGCTCCCCTTGCTTCTGATCACCGGTCACCTGGCCATCGCCCAACAGCGCACCACCGACATCTGGTTGCTCGATGTCGTCCAGAAAGACGGCAGTGTCAGTGTCATGAATCCATACCGCATGACAGACAACGACCACTATGACAATCAGCCTTGCTTTTCGAGGGATGGAAAATTCCTGTACTATGTAAGCATGCCCGACACTGCTCAAAGCGACCTGTACGAATTCGACATCCGGAAGAAGATCATTCGCCAGATCACCAATACTCCCGAAAGTGAGTACCAGCCCCAGCCGATCCCCTACGCGAAAACGAAACTTTCCTACGTGCGCGTAGAAATGGAAAAAGCCCAGAAGCTTTGGGAGATCAACATCGATGGAAGCGGAGAAGATTACCTTACACCGAACGAAGATTCCGTAGCCTACTACTGTTGGATCAACGATACCACTATCGGCGCATACATGCTGAACGGCCCTACACCCATGCTGCAACAGTTCGACATGGTTCCCCAGCAAGCCATCATCCTGATGCAGGGAGGTTTCGGTCGCTGCCTCGCCAAGATACCCGGCACGGGACTCCTGTCCTACGTTGTTGTTGCCAAGGAAAAAGACGGCAAGCACAGTATCTGGCAATACGATATGACCAACGAAGAACGGATGCCGATGCTTGAACTCCCGGTTGGTGTGGAAGATTTCTGCTGGGGACCCGATGGCAAAGTCTACTGCGGCGACAAGGGAAAGATCCTGATGTACGACACCCGCAACGAAGACAACCCCAAGTGGGTTGAAGTGGCTGACGTAACCGAGAAAATCGGCAATTTCTACCGCCTAACCATGAACAGCACCGGGGACAAGATCGCCCTGGTCAGCTTCAAGGGCACCCGACCCTGATCTTCTTCCTGCAAGCCTTTTTTAAGTCCGGGTATGCCCGAACAGGTAGACTTCCTCATTGCCGGTCAGGGACTGGCGGGAAGTCTGCTTTCCTGGTTTCTGCTTGAAGCCGGAAAATCCGTTCTGGTGGTCGACCCGGACAACCCCGACACCCCATCGCGTATTGCATCGGGACTGATGCACCCCATCACCGGGAGACGCATCGTCAAGACGTGGATGGCGGACACCTTTCTGCCTTTTGCCCGAAAGACCTACAGCGATATCGAAGACAAGTGCGCTGCCCGGTTCTTCGAAGACTTCCCTGTGCTGGAGCTTTTTCACGATGCAGGACAGCGTAACGACTGGATGGGAAGAAGCGCAGATGCCGGATTCAGCCAGTACATTTCTGACCTGTGCGAACACGATCAGATCCCACCGGGCATCCGTTCCCAGCAAGGCGGCATCTGGTGCATCAATGGAGGCTGGGTGGATTCAGGACGATTTCTCGATGCGATGCGCAACCACCTTCAACACAAGGGTGCACTTCTTCAAGACAAGATAGCGCCCGATTCCCCCGACTTTGAAAAAGACGGTGTTTTATGGAAAGGCATCAGGGCTTCCGCTTTGATTGACTGTACAGGGAGCAGTGCCCTGAACAATCCCATGCTCTCTTCACTTCCGTTCAATCCCTGCAAAGGCGAGATGCTCTGGATCCGCGCCGAGGGCCTGCCCAAAGACAAGGTCATCCACAGCACGGTAAAAGTGATTCCACTGGGGGGATTCGATTACATGGTTGGTGCAACCTACGACTTCAAAAAGATCGACTCCCTTCCCACCGATGAAGGGCGGCACGAAATGGAATCCGCACTACGAAAGATCATCGATGTGCCCTTCACTGTGGTCAACCACAAGGCTGCCATCCGTCCCTCCACCCGCGACAGGAGGCCCATCCTGTGCCGGCACCAGCAAAAGGAAAGGTTTTATGTTTTCAACGGTCTTGGTTCCAAGGGATACATGATGGGACCCTGGCTGGCCAGCCAATTCAGCCGGCACCTTCTCCATGGCGATCCTTTGCCGGAGGGTTCCTGTGGATTTCAATAAGCAATGGATCAGCGAACCGTGCGCGAGTCGGGTTGAACCACTTTGTCGCGCATGCACTGCCCGGTCAGCGATTCAGGCACATCCACCAATTGCTCCGGCAACCCTTCAAAAACGATACGTCCGCCATCCTGTCCCCCATCCGGGCCGAGGTCGATGACCCAGTCGGCGCACTTGATCACCTCCTGATTGTGCTCAATGACCACCAGGGTGTTTCCGTTCCGCACCAGTGCATCGAACGCTTTCAGCAGTTTGCGGATATCGTGAAAATGAAGGCCTGTGGTCGGTTCATCGAAAACGAACAGGGTATTTGTAGCCTGGTTGCCTTTAGAAAGGAAGCTCGCGAGCTTGATCCGCTGCGCCTCTCCTCCACTGAGCGTTGAGCTGCTTTGTCCGAGCCGGATATACCCGAGTCCCACATCAGCCAGCGGCTGGATCTTGTTGCAGATGCGCGCGTGGATACTCTTGTACTTCTCCGGTCCGGACTCTTCCGAGAAAAATTCCAGTGCCTGGTCGACCGTCAGTTCAAGGATGTCGAAAACACTCTTGCCCCTGTATTCCACCGACAGCACCTGTTCCTTGAAACGTCGCCCTTTACACTGATCACATTTCAGATGGATATCGGCCATGAATTGCATCTCCACCGTGATCATCCCTTCGCCCTGACATTGCTCGCAGCGCCCCCCTTCCACGTTGAAACTGAAATGCGAGGGTTTCAGAGCACGTTGTCTGGCCAGGGGAAGGTCGGAATAGAGCGAACGTACGTCGTCGTAGGCCTTGATGTAAGTCACCGGATTGGACCGCGATGATTTCCCGATAGGGTTTTGGTCCACCATTTCACAGGCTTTGATCTCGAGGTAATCCCCCTCCATCCGGTCGAAATTTCCGGTCGCCTCTCCGTAGCCTCCAAGCACCTTTTTCACCGCGGGATAGAGGATCTTCTTCACCAGCGAGGTTTTTCCCGACCCGCTCACTCCCGTCACTACGGTCATGATGCCTATCGGAAAGCGCACATTCACGTGCTTCAGGTTGTTTTCCCGAGCCCCTTTGATATCGATGGATTTTTTCCATTTCCTCCTCTGGGCA
>JAULUX010000275.1:0-842 GCA_032111385.1 Bacteroidia bacterium | reverse complement strand
GATTCCTTGCCGCTGAGATAAAGGGCGGTCAGGCTTTTACCGTTGCGCATCAGCTCATCGGCATGCCCCTGAAAAACCAGCTCTCCGCCGTGGGCACCGGCCATCGGCCCGATGTCGATCAACTGATCGGCAGCCCGCATGATCTCCTCGTCGTGTTCAACCACGATCACCGTGTTGCCCACGTCGCGAAGGGATTTCAGGACCTCGATCAGCCGCCTTGTGTCCCGGGGATGCAACCCGATGCTGGGTTCATCAAGGATATACATTGAACCGACGAGGGTGCTGCCCAGGGAGGTCGCCAGGTTGATGCGCTGCGACTCTCCTCCCGAAAGGGAATTGGAAAGCCGGTTCAGCGTCAGGTAACCCAGACCCACTTCATTGAGAAACTTCAGACGCGAGTTGATCTCCAGCAGCAACCGTTTGGCGATACGCTGGTCGTTATCGTCGAGCTGCATGTTTTCGAAAAATGCGAGTACATCCTTCACCGGCATCAGCACCAAATCACTGATGGATGCACCGGCCACCTTCACATAGGAGGCATCCTTTCTGAGGCGTGTGCCCATGCACTCGGGACAAGCTGTCTTCCCTCTGTAGCGGGAAAGCATGACCCTGTACTGGATCTTGTAAGTCTGCTCTTCCAGGAATTTGAAAAACCGGTCAAGACCATAAAAATGCTTGTTCCCCTTCCAGAGCAACTGACGGAAAAAATCGCTGAGTTCGTAGTAGGGCTTGTGTACCGGGAAGTCGAATTTGTGAGCGTTTTTGATGAGTTGGTCGTTCCATTCCCGCATCTTCTCCCCCTTCCAGCACACGATGGCGCCTTCGTATACCGACAGGCTTTT
>JAULUX010000274.1:0-11914 GCA_032111385.1 Bacteroidia bacterium | reverse complement strand
GAACTGATCGGACTGGTCCATGAGGCCATGCAGCAGGGACATAACCAATATGCTCCTATGCCGGGTATACGCCCCTTACGGGAACGGATTGCCGAAAAGATGGAAAAACTGTATGGGGCGGCTTACGACCCGGACACAGAGATCACCATCACCGCGGGGGGAACACAAGCCTTGTTCACCGCCATCAACGCCTTGATTCATCCCGGAGACGAGGTCATCGTACTCGAACCCGCATACGACAGTTACATCCCTTCCATCCTGATGGCCGGTGGCACGCCGGTTCCCGTCGCACTGCATCCTCCGGATTTCCGCCCCGACTGGGACCATATCCGAAGTCTTGTAAACCCCAGGACACGGATGATCATGATCAATACTCCTCAGAATCCCACAGGGACCGTTCTGACCGCGTCGGATATAACCGAAATCAGACGCATCACCGAAGGGACGGACATCATCATCCTGAGTGACGAAGTGTATGAGCATATCCTGTTCGACGGCATCCGGCACGAAAGCGTTGCGCGTCATCCGGATCTTGCCGCTCGGAGTCTGATCGTGTTTTCATTCGGCAAAACCTATCATGCGACAGGCTGGAAAACGGGTTATATCCTCGGGCCGGCTGAGTTGATGAAAGAATTCCGGAAGGTGCATCAGTTCAACGTGTTTTCAGCGAACACCCCTTTGCAGTATGCCTTTGCCGAAATCATGAAAAAACCGGAGAATTACCTGAGCATTCCGGCCTTTTACCAGGAAAAGCGAGACCTTTTCCGCAAACTGCTGGAGGGTTCCCGCTTTGAACTGCTTCCATGCCAGGGATCCTATTTCCAGCTATTGAGTTATGCCGGCCTAACGGATCAAAATGATCGTGATTTTGCGGTACGCCTTACCCGTGAGATCGGCGTGGCATCCATTCCGGTTTCGGTTTTTTACAGCACCCTATCGGATTTCAAGCTGCTTCGCTTCTGTTTTGCCAAGGAGGATGCCATGCTGCAAGAGGCTGCAGGAAGACTGAGGAGTTTCGACTGTTGAAGGTCAGCCTGCAAAAAATTCGAGGTAAAGTAGCATCGTCGCACAAGCGCTCATGATCAATAGAGCAGCTCCTGCGAACAGATTCTCCGACCTGGTATTGGTGAATTCTCCCATGATTTTCCGGTTATTGGAAATGTGCAGGATGATACCGATCAATACAGGAGCAGTGATTCCATACAATACGGCTGTGACAAGCAATCCCTGCATGGGAGTGATGCCGATGTAGTTCAATGAGAGTCCCAGCAAAAGGGAAAGCGCAATGATGATGTAAAATCCACGGGCCTCATGGAATTTCTTGTCGAGACCTTGTTTCCAACCGAAGGTCTCGGAAAAGATATATGACAAAGATCCGCTGAGTACCGGAATGGAGATCAAACCGGTACCTATGATGCCGATCGAAAAGAGCAGGTAGGCCGCCTTGCCGGCCAAAGGCTCGAGCGCGGCCGCAGCCTGATCGACCGTATCTATGCTATGCAGACCGTTTCCGTACAACACGGTTCCGGTTGTCAGGATGATGAAATACATGATGATTCCGGAGAAAGCCATTCCCGCATCCACATCCCTGTTGATGGTATTGATGATGCGCTTGTCCACCACCAGATGGGCGCGCTTGTTCTTGTATTCCTCCACCTCCACAGAAGCCTGCCAGAAGAAAAGGTAGGGTGAAATAGTTGTACCGAAAACCGCCACAAGGGTGGCGATGAATTGCTTGTCGAGCCTGAGTTCCGGTACAAGACTGGAGCGGAGTATATGCGCCAGATCCTGTTCATACAGTAACGGCACGATCAGATACACCAGCATGACGATGCAGAGGTATTTCAGGATGCGTGCCATCTTGAAATAGGGCAGATAAATGATCAGACCAAGCAACAGAAGCGTGAAAAAGACGCTGAAGAAAGAGGCGTCTATGGAGGGCACAAGCAGATTTCCTACCGCACCCATGCCGGCGATGTTCGCTCCGATGTTCATCACAATGGCCGGAAAACTGAAGATCAGCATCAGTGCAAGCACCGGACGCGGGTAGTGCCGCTTGAGCGTTCCGGTCAACCCCTCGCTGGTGACCAAGCCGATGCGGGCGCACATTTGCTGAATAACAGCCATGAGTGGGAACGCGATGATTGCGGTCCATAGCATACTCAAACCGAAGGCGGCCCCAGCCTGCGAGTAGGTGGCGATGCCCGAAGGATCGTCGTCGCTTGCACCGGTAACCAATCCGGGACCCAACGAGCGCCAGAATCCCGGACGTCCTGATCCCCGGATTTTCGCCTTCGGTCGGCTCTCCCGCTTTTCCATGCTGTAAATGTAAGCGAGTCTTTCCTGTTGTATCCCGGCTATCTTTGCTGAAATCTCCCATTCGATATGCCAAAAAACCTAAGTCTTTCCATCGTCCAGACCAAACTGCATTGGGAGGATCCACAGGCCAATTACAAAACACTGTACAGGAACCTCTCGAAAATAGAAAGAGGCGAGACCGATATCATCGTCCTTCCCGAGATGTTCAGCACGGGTTTCAGTATGAACGCCAAGCGCCTGGCAGAAGAAATGGAAGGACCTTCGATGCAATGGATGTTCGAAACCGCGCAAGGATTGAAAGCGGCCGTTTGCGGATCGATCATGATCAAGGAGGATGGTCACTATTTTAACCGTTTCATCTGGATGGAGCCCGATGGTCACTACGACCAGTACGACAAGCGGCACCTGTTCCGGATGGGCAAAGAAGACAAGACGTATACCGCAGGCACAGACAGTCTGGTGATTGAATACAAGGGGTGGGGATTCTGTCCGATGATCTGCTATGACCTTCGTTTCCCCGTGTGGAGCAGGAACAGGATTGTCAAGCGAAACGGCAAATCACTCCCTGATTATGACGTCCTTTTGTATGTGGCGAACTGGCCTTCCGCGAGAAGTTTTGCCTGGAAACAACTCCTTTCCGCCCGTGCTATTGAAAACCAGTGTTACCTGGCAGGAGTGAACCGCATCGGAACGGATGGGAACGGTGTGGATCACAGTGGCGATAGCGTTGTACTGGATCCGCTGGGCGGTGTGATTAGCGATCTCCGTCCGAAAAAGCAGGGGATTTGCACTGTGGAACTCGACTGGAAAGCGCTGCAGGACCTGCGTAAACGTTTCCCGGTCTTGACGGATGCCGACGATTTCGGCTGGTCATCGGCGTTATAAACCGCCAACCCCGTATTCAGAAATCATCCAGGTCAGGGCCGCCATGGCGCCTGCGCCGAGTTCCAGTTCGCGTTTGTTGATCTTGTCGAACGTATCGGTTTCGGCATGGTGAACATCGAAGTACCGCTGCGAATCGGGACTGAACCCGATGAGGAGGGTCCCCTGATCTTCCATGAAGTTGATGTCCACGCCGCCCCAGCCGGGTCTCCAATCACGAAGCAGGTATGGATAAAAGAGCTGCTGCCAGGCCATGACACGGTTCATCTTCGATGAATCTCCGCGGAAAGTGAACCCACGGGGTGTGAAACCTCCCGCATCCGACTCGATGGCGGCTACATGTCGCTTCGACGAGGACTTGGCCGCTTCAGCATATTTCTTTCCGCCGCGGGCTCCGTTTTCTTCGTTCATGAAGGCGACAAAACGGATGCTTCGCCTGGGTTTCAATCCAAGCGACTTGAATATGCGCAGCACTTCCATGGACTGTACGATACCGGCTCCGTCGTCGTGTGACCCGTCGCCATTATCCCAGGAGTCCAGGTGCCCCCCGACGACAATGATCTCGTCCGGGAATTCACTACCACGGATCTCGGCTATGACGTTGTGCGATAAGGTATCGTCAAAGGTCTGACAGCTTTGCCTGAACCCTGCAACGGTGCGGGGCTCCTGTTTGATGGTCTTGCTCAACAACTCAGCTCCTACGGTACTGATGGCACAGGCCGGGATCTTCGCAATACTGTCCACGTATGACATCCCGCCGGTATGAGGATGATCATCGAGCGCCAACGTCATTGACCTTACAATAACCGCCTTAGCTCCAAGCTTTGCCGCCCGGCTGGCAGTGCCCCCGCGGTATTTCGCCGCTTCTCCATACGCGTCAAAGGTGCTGACGAACTGGGGTTTCATCGGGTGATTCATGAACACGATCTTGCCTTTCACACCGGGCTCACCCAGTTTTTCGAGTTCGTCCCAGTCGTGTACCTCCACGACCTCTCCACTGATACCGGCGGTCGGAGTCGCTATGCTTCCCCCCAGGGCACAAACACTCAGCGGTGTCTTCTTCCCTTTCACTACCATCCAACCTGCTTCGGCCTCACCTCTTTGCCAATGTGGGACCATCACCTCCTGTAACCAGACTGAATCAAGCAAGAGCTTATTCATCTCGAGTTTGACATAGTCTACTGCCTGAGCAGCCTGAGGTGAACCACTTAGTCGTCCTCCAATTCGATTACTTAAAAAATCCAACCAGCCGTAACAACGGGAATTGGTCAGCACCTCGTCGTAAATGCGGCGGATGGCGAGTGAATCAGAGGATTGTGCCGAAGCGGTAAGGGAGAACGCCCCGGTGAGTAGCAGGGACAAACAAATACGACGGAGAAGAGTCATGTCGGGAAGATGGGCTTATCTTCCAAAAATAGATGCTTTACCGGTTTTAGGGCTTACCTCCCGCGAAGGATTCTGACCCTTACTGCTCCGCTATGCGCAGCCTTGGAAACATCGGAACCGTTTCGTGTATCAGGCAGGATACGGATGCGTGCAGGTTCCAGGCCCTTGGTCACGAAAATTTCTTTGACAATTCCTTTTCTGATCGTCGGGCCTTCGGATTCCGGCATACTCAGTTCGAGGCTCAAGGCCGCATCGTTCAGAAGCAGATCCAAGGCGGGCTCGATCACGTCCAACTTGTACAATCCATGCACCCTGCTACTTCCTTTCTCAAATCCGATCCACTGTTCGAACTCAACCAAGTCCATTTCTTTTAACGGTGTGTTCTTTTGAACAGGAGACTGCGGTTCTACGTTTCTCACAACCTCAACAGCTACCGGCGTCAATTCCGGTTCCGATTCAATCGGCATAGTGGTCGTCGAGGTTTTCTCCATACGCTTCACCGTTACCGGAAGATCTGAGAATTCGGTAGTCAAGAGTTGGATTGGCAATGCAGCGATTGGAGCGACAACAGGTTCACCCTTCGAAACCGGCTGCACCTGTTCACTTGCATACGTGGTTGATGAATCACTGCCATCGGCAAAAGCTGCCAGTATGTCTGCGAGATTCGGTGTGTTTTCGTCATTGAGCGACGGAGATCTCAGGCTCGAATCGCTTCGGGTTCCGATGGAGGGAAGGATAGCGGCAATGGCCTCACTCAACGGAGTGGTTGAACCAGTGGAAACTTCCTCTGAAATCGGATTCTCAACTTTTTGATCGGACTCAGGCAGTTCTGTATTTGCAATGAACTCGGCAGGAGTTGAATTGACGAAAACCGAATCTTCGTTGGAACCTGTGTCATCTAATGGAACCGAGGCGATCTGTTCAACAGATTTCTCAATGCTCACCTCGGCAGATTTCTTTACACGCTTGGCCCTGGTACGGACCTCGGGCGTGTAAACAAGCATGATTTCCGCAGCACCCGGTGTACCCGATATACCGCTGATGTTGACATCATAGCTCATTCCGATACTGTATTGGGCCCAGCGATACGAAACTCCGAAGGCCAGTGCATCCGTATTTCGGATTAGAAGCATCCCTTCAAGATCACTGGATTCATTGATCTTGATCTGACCGCGTAGGGAGGCCATGAGTTCGTTTGAGACGGCCTGTTTGGAAAATTGAATCAGGGATGCCAGTCTAACGGTCTCGGAGATCCGATATCCGGTTCCGACCTGTGCAGTATACCTTGGCTCGATGATGCCTTCTTCTAAAATATAGGTCTCGCGGGGTTTATTCAGGTGGGTGGCTCCGACTCCGGCGAATGGAGTGAACCGCGAGGACTCCTCACCCGCATGTCGCCAAAGGAAGCCGAGTCCGGCATCCGGCCGAAGCCTGCTCATGGCTGCAAAGTTTTCTGAATGCGGAAGTGCCGCGGAGGATCCCTGATCGGCGGAGTACTGCTCGTCGAAAGTCATTTGGGAAGGATCGAAGCTGCGCTGAAGAATCCCAAGATGCAAACCTGCCGAAAAGAGGTTTTTTCCGATTTGTTTGGAAAGTGACCATTGCCCTCCCACATACAATTGACGAAATCCGGTCGGACCCGCATGATTATTCACCAGATTGAACCCGAGTCCGTGTTGTTCGACTCGTTTTTCAGCAAAGAATGCTTCTGTGCGGAAAGGACTTGTAACAGATGCCCACTGGTTTCGGTACACGGCCGCAATACGCATAGCTTCCGTGGAAGCCCCGACGGCCGCAGGATTATACCAGGAAGGTAGTCTGTGCGCCTGTGTAAAGTGAGGATCTTGCGCATCAACCCGGCCTAGCAGGCATGCGAACAGAACGAGGAGCAGGATTCGGAGGCGCATGTTATCGGATGAGTGTGACCGGGCCTGTCAATTGCCTGGAAGTGTTCAACGGGTCTGTGATTCGGATCTGGTAGAGGTATGTTGCGTTGGGGGCAGGTCGTCCGTCAGACATCCCATCCCATACGGCATTGGATCCATTGTTCTGGAATACAAGTGAACCCCATTGGTCGTATATCCGCATTTCCTCAACGAGGAGTTGTTCGCCCCGAACACGGAAGACATCGTTCTTGCCATCGCCGTTAGGGGTGAATGTGGTCGGAATGAACGGTGCGGGTATAGTTCCGATCAAGATGGTCTTCTGTACTGAATCGCTGCAACCTGCAGCTGTTGTCACAGTGAGAACGATGTGGTGAAATCCGGTCTGAATCGTATTTGATAGTACTTGCATACCGCTGAAAGTCTGAAGCTGACCTTGCGGATCGACCACCATCCAATTGAATGTGTCGCTTGAATTGCCACCAGCTGTGAGCGTCATGGTATGACCTGCTCCGTTTTCATTCACCGAATGGCTGAAGGTTGCCACAGGGATTTCCTCAAACAAAATGTTCACGAGTGCGCGCGCTGAGCTGACACACCCCCATGCATTTTCTGCTTCCAGGTATAAATTCATGGGATCAACCTGCCCACTTCCACTGAACACAAGACCCGACTGTATCGGGGTTCCACCATTTTCTGTATCGTACCAATGGTAATTGACACCTGCTATGGATTGAGTCATCAGCGTGAAATCCGTTCCTGCACAGAATACGGTATCGATCCCGGCAGGGACATCGGGCCTGGGATGAACCGTCACCAACAAGGAATCGGAACTGTACCAGGCGCCCTGGTAATTCACCGCCACATGATACCAACCCGATTGAAAAACCGAACAGTTGGATCCGGTTTCGCCGGCAATGGCCTGGCCCTCGTAGTACCATTGTACATTATTGGAGAAAAAGGTGGAAAGCACCACAGAATCGCCGCTGCAGAAATACAAACTGCCTTGTGCCTGGATGAGGTCAGCCGGTCCGATGGACAATACTTCTACCGAATCGGTTCCTGCTGAACAGCCCGCGTAGGTCGTTCCGGTCACTGTAATGATCCCCGGTTCTGTAATCCAGACCGACGATGTATTCATGCCTGTACTCCATTGGTATTGGGGCAGTCCGGTGGCATACAATTCCACCGAATCACCCTGGAAAAAATAGACCGGACCGGCCGGCTGGATCACTGGAGAGTTGATTTCGTACTCATACACAACGAAGGGTGGCGATACTGCGCTGCATCCATCCGATGTAGTGATGGTCACCTGATAAGTACCGACCGGAACCTGAACCGACTGGGTTGAGGATCCCTCGGACCACGACCATGAGTTAGCCGACGAAGCGCTGAGGGTAGTAACTGCCCCCGGGCAGACACTGTCAGCCGCTGCAATGATCTGTACCGATGGTACGGGGTGGATGGTGGCATTGAATGAGGCCGATGTGCCTGTGCAACCGTCCGCATTGGTGACAGCAACAGTATAGGAGCCCGGCTGTGTCACACCGATTTGCGAACCCGTTTCACCGTTAGACCACTGGTAGGACATGCCGGCTGTTGCAACAAGAATCAATGTGTCGCCGGGACAAAACGCCTGACCGCTTACGCCGGTGATTTGAGGAACAAAAGCGGGCAGGACGGTGATCTGAACCGTGTTCGATGCTGCCGTCGCTCCGTTTGCGTCAATTGCAGTTACTTGAATGGTATGGATACCCGATGGGAGGGCATTCAATACGAATGTTTGACCTACCGATCCGGACTGCGGAGTGCCGTTCACAGACACTGTGAATTGTGAAAGACCCGATGAGTTGATCTGCAGTTGGATTGCTTGTCCTTGACAAACGGTAGTGCTTCCGTTCACCGCCAGGCCAACCGCCAATGTAGACAAAGGGGATATCCTTCTCAATGTATGATTCAGCCGTTCACCGACTATCAGTGTCCGATCAACCTTATTGAATGCAATTCCCGAGGGCGCCTGAAATAAAGCTGCGCTACCCACTCCATCCTGATATCCGGAAACACCGGCGGATCCTGCATAGGAAGAAACCATGCCGGATGCCAGTTCGAGCTTGCGAACGGTCTGATTGCCTGCATCGGTAATGAATGCATTTCCGAAGGAATCCAACGTGATATCGGTCGGGAAGTTGAATTGCGCTATTCCGTTCGGTCCGTCGTTGCTTCCGGGAATTCCTGTTCCCGAAATCGTGGTAACGGAGCCTGTGGGCGTCATTCGTCGAATTTTGCTATTGCCCTCGTCTGCAATCAGCACATCCCCGTTCGAGGCCATGGCCAGTCCGTGGGGATTGGTGAAGGAAGCCGCTAACATCGAACCGTCATTGGAGCCCGGCATATAAACCGCTCCTGCTATCGTATTTACCTGACCGTTTTGGATTTTACGTATGACATGGGTCTGGTATTCTGATACATAGATGACACTTCCATCAGGACTAACGGCAAGGGATACAGGAAAACCAAACCGTGCGGTCGAAACGGGCCCATTCGTGGTACCGAACAAGCCGACTCCGGCGACAGTTGTCACAGCGCCGTTGATGTCAACGCGCCGAATCTTGTAGTTTTTGGTATCCGCCACGTACACATTGCCGAGCGTATCACATGCAATTCCCCAGGGCTCGTTGAAAGTCGCCACAGAACCTGCACCATCGGTGCTGCCGGCAACACCGGTCCCCGCCACAGTGGTGGTGGTACCGCTTGCTGTGACTTTGCGGATCTTGTTGTTGAACTTATCGGCTACATAGAAGTTCCCTTGCTTGTCAGTGGCTACTGAAACCGGTTCATTGAAACGGCTGACCGAACCTGCCCCGTCGTTACTGCCGGACATCCCCGGTACGCCTGCAACGGTCATCACCTGCTGTGCCTGCATGACCTTCACGGATAATCCGAATGCGATCATCGCGATGGCTTTGAATGCTAAAACCCGTTTTCTGCTCATTCCATACCTTGCATTACGCAGGAGCCGAATTCGTCGAAGGTGCTTCCTGCTGCAGAGTTATACGGAAGATGGCGTATCAGGTTTAACAAAAAACACAAAAACATTACATCGAATTCCATTGGTTCTGATCAACCATTGCAATCGGAAAACTCAGGCAGCGGTCTGTAAAAGCCTGTCGTACAATTTTTGAATACGCACACCTTTCGCCTCCCAGGAGAACTCATCGGCAAAAACCTTTCGTGCTCCCGATGATAATTTATGGTAGAGGACAGGATTACCATGTAATAGTCGGATGGCTTCTGCAAACCTGGTGATCGTACCGTCAAAGCGTCCATGGGGAACCGTAATACCACAATCCTTGTTCACATGGTCTCCGCAGATCCCGCCCTTGAAGCAGACGACTGGCAAACCCAATGAAAATGCATCCGCAAGCCTGTCGCAGCGACCCTGCATGCCCGCATATAGGAAAACATCCGAAACTCCCATCAGGGCATGCATGTCTGCAGTATGCATCCATGGAATGAAGTTCACTGAACCTTGCAGTTCCATTTCAGCGACCAATCGGTGGAGATGGCCCGCGTCGGGTCCATCACCGGCAATGACCAGCCGACAACGCTTCTTTTCCTCGATGGGCAAAGGATGATAGAATCGTGCGAAGGAACGGATAGCCAGATCGAAACCGTTCTCGGGAAGTAACGTTCCCGCAGCCAGAACGGTGAAGTCGCTTCCTTTGGAATAACGGCTAGCCACCGGATACGATTCGTATCCTCCGGATACAGGCATCTTGATTGTAAAGATCCCTGAACCGACCTGCTGGTTTAGCACCGCATCTCCCGTTGTAATCAGGGCTTGTGCGTGGTTCAGGTTGCGTGTGAACAGGAAATCGCTTTTACGGATCAACGCTTTGATCTGCCAGCGCAATTCGTGACGCAAGTACGTCGACCAACCATGTGTATGAACCAGATAATTACGCGGTACACGGGGTTGTTTCCCCAATGGTCCTAACACCATGGGCTTACCGAGTTTCCACAAATAGCTGGGCACCCAACCTGATCTCGGTCCGAGGTGATGAACTATATCGAATTCTATGTTCGTTTTCCGGATGAAGTCAGGCAACCTGTAATGCCAGAGTTGCTTTTTCAAAACCAAACCGGAGGTATCGGCTTTGTCTTGAACTCGACCACCATCGAAGTAAAGGAACCGGACTGAAGCCATACCGTCTTTCGGATGCTTGCGCAGGTAATCATCGATGCGGGCCTGCATCGATGACCGAGTCACGACATGTACCGAGTTGAAGCGGGCGATTTGCCCGAGGAGTTTCCAGTCATTGGAGCCTTGCTCCTTGTCGAATGGATCCAGCGAATAAGCGCTAAGGAGAATACTGGGTCGGTTTGCTTCCGGATCTTGTGACATGACGATCAGTTCTTACGGATGGGAGAGGGTTGAAGTGTGTAATCGTAAGTATGCAGACCGAACTTCTGCAGGGATGATTTCCAGCGATCGGTCAGCAGGCACAATTTGTTTCTTAACAGTAGCCAGCCTTTGTTTTCCGGCCTGGATTCGGCGATGTGCAGGATTTTCCGTGTAAAACGACTGTGGTGCTTATACAAGTCTTCGATCACATTGATATTCACACGGTATTTGCCGGTCATGTGACGGAAAATCGCATTGCGGGTCTCCTCGTCAAGGCCGGAGAAATACTGTCGAAACCGATCGGGCAACGTTTCAACCCTGACCCTGTGGTAAAGTATCACCTCCTCGAAATGGCAAGGAGGGGAAAGCCATTTGATTCCATCGGAGTCGATGGTGCAGTCACGGAGCATTTCATGCAAGTCCAGATAAACCAGTCCCATGAAATCGAGCCGGTGCACCAACCGCAGCCTCAACTTATCCCCCTGAGCACATCTGATGAGGATTTCTGTCCTGAAATTCCGTTTGCGCACATCGGCCGAGACGGTTTCGGGATCTTTGAGGAAGGCGTCCAATATGCGATCACGGTTCTGCCTATCCGCAATCAATTGAAGTACGCTTCCGGAAGTGATGATCTCGGATAAGCCACGATCATGATGATGGATCGCGTAGCGGACCCGTGTCAACCGTTTCAGGCATCGTTCTAAATAACCGTTTCCCATCATTCGTGATCCTGTTGTTTTCCGGTACGCGCAAGGATTTCATCACAAGCGGAGATCCAGGCTTTCATCAGCCGCTTGTGATGTGGTGATTTGTCGCGATCGTGAAAATCCTTTCTTAGGAAGCATGCCGCGGAGAAAAGGATGTATAAGTTGAAATGCAAAGCAGTGTCCACCTTGAAACGCTGACGGAGATTGCGGAATATCGTTTGTGACTCAAGGCCTTCAAGTTGAATGAGAACGGACTTGAAGTCGTTCTTGTCCTGCAGTATGCATTGACAGAATACGTGGTGGTACAAATCAAACAAAACCGGAACACCGTT
>JAULUX010000273.1:0-4510 GCA_032111385.1 Bacteroidia bacterium | reverse complement strand
GGTACCCGTAACCGAAACCCCATAGCTGAATGTATTCCGTCCTGAAGCGTAACGAACTCTGAACTCTGTTCCCTTGGTACTGAATCGATCGATGTTCCTGTAAGTATAAAGCGTACTGGTCTGCTCAAACTGTAAAAGGGCGATCTTGTCGGTCACGAGGTTGTAGAATATGGTCGGCTCAATCACGAAAACATGCTTACCGAATGCCTTCCTCCATTCTGCAGCCAACTGGATGTTGTGAGAGCGTTCAGCGGAAAGCTGCTCATTGCCACGAATGTTGTGCAAACCGTTGTCGACAAACATGAGATAAAGCTCCTTCAACGAAGGGGCCCGATACCCCCTGCTCCAGGAACCTCTGATTGAAATGGTGGATGCTGCGTCCCATTTGATATGCATTCCGGGTACAGGCGGAGCTTCAAAACGTGAGTTGAAAATCAACCGCATGGATGGACGAAGCACAAGTCCTTTGACAGGTGTGTATACCAAGCTCGAATACACACCCAGATCGGTCATAGTGCGGTCCACATCGCCTATGCGGCTTCCCTCGCCGGTTTCATAATTCAAATCGAAACCCGACAACAGCTCCCAGCGTTTTCCTGCATGGGATTTTGTCCAGGTGCTGCGGGCGAAGAATGCCGAAAAGCGCGTCGTATCGTCGTCGGCAGGATCCGACGTCAACTGCTCGTTCATGGACACCATGTCCTTACGTAACGTATTGCGGACATACCGGTAACGCGAGTACGACCCGACCACATTCAGCCGGCTGAAGGGACTGAAATCGTGATCCAGGGTCAGCACATGGCTGCTCCTTTCGGTCCGATAGACCTGATCGATGGCATAGGCGTAGTAAGGGGTGATGACCGGTTCCGAACGATCGAACACCTGCTCGCTGAATAAACCGCTTTGGATACGGACCCTTGCTGATTTCCCTTTGATCGTCAGGGCCGCCTGACCCATGACCTGCTCCCTGGGATTCCAGAGGAAAGAGCGAACAGCATTGGTGCCCGGAGGATTCCAGCCGTCGAAAAAATTCCTGCCCCCGTTCACATCGAAGGTGGTGGATTTGCCACTCAATGAGGCTGCTCCATCCAGGTTGTACTGTCCGATGCTTTCCACATAGCTATTCAACCGAGCCGACCAGGTTCCTTGTGAGGGTCGACGGGTGATCAGATTGATCACGCCGCCCAAGGCATCGGAGCCATAAAGTACAGACTGAGGCCCCCGAACAATCTCCATGCGTTCCACATTGTTCAGGTTGAGCTGACCCAGGTCGATATTGCCGTTCATCCGACCGATGACCGGCACGCCGTCCACCAGGATCTTGATGTGTTCTCCGCCCATCCCCTGCATCGATAAGGAGCTACCCAATGCCGGATCCATTCCGACACGCATGTTCAATTCCCGGGAAAGGACATCGTTGACAGTGACCGCCCCGCGCCTTCTGAATTCGCCGGCTGTCAGGACTTCCGTTTTCACGATCGCCTCGCTTTGATATGCGGCGGAAAGATTGCCGGTAATAGCGACTTCGTCCAGCTGGCGAGCCGCTTTCTGCAACTTCAACACAGTCAATTCATTCACTGGTTTGAAAATCGTATCGATTCGGGTCTGAAAAGCCAAGTGGCTGATTTTACTAACCAGGGGCCAGCCCGACTCAGCCGGCAAAGCCATGTTTCCATTCCGGTCAGAAAGCACATACCAGTCTTGACCGGAACCACTAAGCGTCCGTACCTCGGCCACAACCCCTTCAATGGGCAGATTCCGTTCATCGACCACCCGCAATGATTGCGCTTGCAACGAGGTACCGCAAAACAAAAAGGCTAACAACAACCGACTCCAATCCATAGTGAGGCGGCAAAAATACCCCTGCACATACCCGGGAATCATGACCAATGTCTGTCATGGGTCATCTACCATTGATTTCTGACAGAGGAATGACATTGGGTAATAAAAAAACAGGGGCAACACACCCAACCGTGTGGGATACGAAAGTCCCCGATCCCGCGTTTGAAACCCATTGACCACTAAGTGAAGAGATTGTAGAACCCAAAGGATGTCCACACTCCACTTTTGAGAACTCCGACTAAAACACCAACAAACGGCCATGGAATGGCTGAACTTTGCCGCAACAGATAAAACGAAGAAACACATGAAGTCCAACGAAATCCTTGAAAAACTCATTGGCCAGACCAAAGACCTGCACACTTGCCTGGTGTTGCTGAGGAATGAGCAAGGCACTATCCATGAGTTGGACAGGGATTCGATCAGGCACCAGCTGAGAGCAATGTACACTTTGAGTGCGCAACTGACCGGCAGTGCTATGGAACCGGTACAATCCAAGACTGAATTCGCTCAAGTTCAGCTTGAGGAACCCGAAATGCATGTGGAAATCATTGAGGAGAGCAACATACTTCAATCAGCCATCAATGAGGTACTTGAGGCTGTTGCCGAGCCAATCGAACCTGAATCCGTATCAGCTTCACCTATTGAAGTAGAACCGGTAGAACCACAATCTGAACCCATGACAGCCGAATCAACCGTACTTGCCGGGTTCGAAAATGCGAATCAAACCGTACAAACAACCGTAGTCGAACAGGCACCCCAAAAAATCCAAAACGCTGACAGTGAAGCTGGAAAAAGCCTCGCCGACCGCTTTGCCCCCTCTGAAACTTTTGGTGACATGATCCAACGGAACCAACCGGTCCAACGGGTTTCCGACAAGTTGCGTAGCACATCGCTCAGCGACCTGCATGAGTCCATTGGCATCAACGAACGTTTTGCATTCATCAACCAATTGTTCAAGGGCGACCAGGCGAAGTATTTCGAAGCCATCAACAGGTTGAACGAATCCCACTCACAGGATGAAGCCCTGAGCTACCTCAACCAGGAAGTACTACCCAAAATGGCCTGGAAGAATCCCCCGTCGGCATGGAAGGAGTTCGTTGATCTGATCAGCCGCCGCTACCAGGCATGAAGTGTGTCAGAGGGCTTTTACTGATCTCGGCACTCTTAACGGGCAATGTACTTTCTGCGCAGGACAGTCTTTATACCCGGCGCATACTCGATGACCTCACCTCCCGGCGAATGCATGGACGTGGCTACGTCAAGAACGGATGCAACAAAGCCGGCAAGTACATTGAAAAAGAATTCCGAAAAATCGGACTTCAACCCCTGGAAGGCAAGGAGTACCGGCAACACTTCGAACTCCCGATCAATGTTTTTCCAGGCCATCCATCCCTTGAAATTGACGGCCGAACGCTTTCTCCGGGTGTTGACTTTCTCGTTGGACCCGGCTCCCCACCGGTAAGCGGAGTATACGACATCGTTACCGTGAGAAGCCCACTTGACGTTCTCGATAAAGGGTCAATGAAAGGGAAATGGTTGTTCCTGGACACCATTGGCAGCGGAGTGAATTTCTCCAAAGAGGACTTGAAACGCTGGAAGAACAACTTGAAGGATGTAGCCGGAATCCTGTATGCTGAACCGAAAAAACTGACCTGGTCGGTTAGCCGTAGTCGGAATACGACTCCTGAGTTGACGGTACTGCAAAGTTCACTCGACAAAAATCCGACAAAGGTCAGAGTCAAGGTGAATAGCAAACTCATTGAGGAGTACAGCGTATTCAACGTCATCGGAACGATTCCGGGCAGCATCGACTCAGACACCACATTGTACGTGACGGCGCATTACGACCACCTGGGAGGCCTCGGACCGAAAACCCGTTTCCCGGGAGCGAATGACAATGCTTCGGGCGTTTCGATGTTGCTGAACATCGCCATGCATTTCATGAAACCGGAATGCAGGCCACGTCACCGGATGGTTTTTATCGCATTCGCTGCTGAGGAGGCGGGATTGGTCGGCTCTAAACACTACACGGAACAGCCCTGGACCCCGCTCAGTAAAATCAAATTCCTGCTCAACCTTGACCTGATGGGCACCGGTGAAGACGGCATGATGGTAGTGAATGCGACGGAGCACCCGGTTCAATTCCGGGAACTGGACTCGCTGAACACGATCTCAGGCGGCTTGAAAGAAATCCGACAAAGGGGAAAAGCCGCCAACAGTGACCATTACTGGTTCTCTGAAAATGGTGTACCGGCTTTCTTCTGCTACACGTTGGGAGGAAGTCCTGCTTACCACGACATACACGACAAACCGGAAGGACTTTCGCTTTCGAAGTACGGCGAAGTATTCGACTTGCTGACCAGGTTTCTCTCGACCTTTTAATAGCCGGAACCTGCCACCATCAGCTTGCTATTCAGGCTTTGCTCGCCTGCTTCGACACGAATAGTGTACATACCGGGTGTCAGCTGACGACAGATGCCGTTCAACGGAAAGGTGGAAACGCCTTCAGGCAATAAGCCGATCCCCTGACGACAGACAATTCCTCCACAGGCGTCAACGATAGTGATGAGGGCTTCGGATTCGAAATCGAGGCGGATGTATAGCATCGCATCGTCTACTATCGGCTGAGGATAGACCCTGATCTCGGGCTTCACACTACCATCCATGC
>JAULUX010000272.1:0-7891 GCA_032111385.1 Bacteroidia bacterium | reverse complement strand
GGCATTTTCCGAAACAAGGACCCCTTGAAATCGCTACCAACACCGTGTCCGAGGCCTGACCTGAAAAAACCGGGGCCATGGACTTCCTGCTCGATTGACAAGCCATAAACGCCATGACCATCGCTACAAGAACCAGAAACGAAGGACAAAAAAGATGCGTACGATTAAAACTCCGCCGAACCATTGCTTTTTCGAATCCGGGTATCAGCATGCAGGAAAAGTGAAGAAGGTGATGAACTTATTTGGGAAGCTTGTACCCTCTTTCTTTTGCCATTTTTTCAAGGCGCTGCTGGAACTTGGACTTGGTTTGGGAAGCAGGACGTTTCTTGTTCTCCTGAATCTTTCGGTGAATTTCATCTTCGTTCACAAATGACTTGAAGAGGTATTGCTGACCGATGGAAATCATGTTGGCCAGGAAGTAATAATAACTCAACCCCGCCGAGTAGTTGTTGAACACGCCCAGGAAAACAATCGGCATGAGGTACATCATCCACTTCATCTGCGGATTGGTCATTGTACTCTGGCTGTTCACCATGGTGATGAGCAGTGTGGAAACAGTCATCAAAAGGGTAAACAAACTGACGTGATCACCGTATCCCCAAATATTGAAGGGCAGGTCGAGGATAGAGTCGTAAGTACTCAAGTCCTTGGCCCAAAGGAAGCTCTCCTGGCGCAATTCGATGGACTGCGGGAAGAAACGGAACATGGCGATCAGGATCGGCAACTGAAGCAGCATTGGCAGACAACCTCCAAGCGGACTCACTCCTGCCTTGCGGTACAATCCCAGCATTTCCTGCTGGAGCTTCATCGGTTCTTCCTTGAACTTGGACTGAATCTCCTCCACCTCGGGACGAAGGACCTTCATCTTCGCCTGCGACAAGTAAGCGCGGAAGGTCAACGGCAAGAGCATTACCTTGATCACGATGGTCAGAATAAGAATAATGATCCCGTAATTCAGATTAAAGCTGTTCAGGAAATTGAAAATGGGGATGACAATGAATCGGTTTACCCAACCGAAAATGCCCCAGCCGAGGGGGATCTGCTTCTCGAGCTTATCCCCGGCCTTCTTTAGCAATTGGTAGTGGTTCGGCCCGAAGTAAAAACGCATCGCAAAAGTCTCGTCAGCCGTATGCGAATACGGAATTGTGAAATTCGCCTGCATCCGCTTGACAAAAGGTTCATCGTCCACGCCTCCCGTCTGGCTGATACGTGTGGGCTTGTCAAACGACTTTTCAGCAACCAAAATCTGGGTGAAGAATTGCTGTTTCATGGATACCCACTTCAACCGGGTTTTGATTTCCTGCTGGTCATCAGAGGTCTCGCTCAACGATTCCACGTCACCGTCTTCATCGGCGAACATGTAATACATCGTAGAATTGGCTCTTTCCGCCTCCATGGTGGACTCCTGCTTATCCAACTCCTGGCTCCAGCCCAATTCCACATAGGAGGTATTCGTAGCCATGACATCCTGTACGCCGACGAATCGCAGGTCGTAGCGTAAGGTATATCCGTCACTACCCAGCGTATAGATGCAATCGATGTATTTACCGGGATCACCGGCATTGAGCCGCATGATAAGGGATGTACTATCACCCTCTTTCACAATCGATGATTCACCTACCGGGGTGAAATAGAGATTTTCGGTGGAAATGATTCGGTTACGCGCAAAGAAAGTAAGGCCGAACCGGGTTGAATCACCGTCGAAAAGCCGAACCGGGCGGCCTTCCGCAGTCTTATATTTTTTTAGTTCGACAGCTTTGACTCTTCCTCCAAGGCTGCTTAAATACACCTTAACGTCCTTATTCTCCAGAGTCAGCACTTTTTCCTCTCCCGTACCGGCAGTCGCAAAGGGACCAAGCTGGTCGGACAGTCGAATGGCCCTCATTGAATCGGTGACCAAGGAGTCCGAAGTTCCGTCGATTGAATCTGATGCCAGAACTGCTTTTTCTGCAGCTGCTTTGGCTTGAGCCTGCACCAGGGCGGCTTTTTCCACCTGCTCAACGCTATCACGACGACGTTGCATCGCTTCGAGCTCCTCCTGACTTGGTGCAGTGAAAATACTCCATGCGATGAGCACCAGACCGATCAGGAACAACCCGATCATCGATTGACGATCCATACGATTCTTTAAAAATGAAGTGGCAAAAATAGCGCATCCCCACCGAATAGGGACCATTTCCTCTACCGGTTATCTGCTGAAAGAAGTATCAGCACTGGAAATCAAAAAGGAAACAGATGCCGATCAAGGAATATGGACATGAGTATTCTCGCCGGTTTTCACTTCCTGATTCGCTCCACTGGATTTATCAAGTGCTGCTTTTACAAAGCGAACAAACAAGGGATGGGGCTGGAGTACGGTGCTTTTGTACTCGGGATGGAATTGCACACCGACAAACCAGGGATGATTCTTCAGCTCAACAATTTCCACCAACCCGCTTTCCGGATTGAGGCCGGAAGCCAGCATACCGGCAGCTTCAAAGTCGGCGAGGTACTTGTTATTGAACTCGTACCGATGACGATGACGCTCCGAAACCTTGGTTTTACCGTAAACCTGAAAGGCCTTGGTGCCTTTTACGATCGAGCAATTGTACTCGCCGAGACGCATCGTTCCGCCTTTATGGGTGATTTCCTTCTGACCGGCCATCATGTCGATCACGGGGTATTGCGTGTCGGGATTCATCTCCGAACTATGTGCATCGGCATGACCAAGCACATTGCGGGCGAATTCTACAACAGCGCACTGCATACCCAGGCAGATACCGAAAAACGGAATCCTATTTTCACGGGCGAAGCGAATGGCCGTAATTTTCCCCTCGATACCCCGCTCACCGAACCCTGGTGCGACAAGAATACCATGCAGGTCGCCCAGAATAGCCCTGGCATGATCGGCATCGATTTTTTCGGAGTGAATCCACTCCAGTTTCACCCTGCATTCGTTCGACACTCCCGCATGGATGAAGGCTTCTGCAATGGACTTGTAAGCATCCTTCAGCTCAATGTATTTTCCGACCAACCCGATCCTTACCTCATAAATCGGGTTCTTGAGTTTCCCGAGGAAATCCTTCCAGGCCGTCATGTCGGGATCCTGGCGCATGGGGAGTTTTAACTTGTTGAGTGCGACCTTGTCCAATTGCTCCTTGAGCATCAAAAGAGGCACCTCGTAAATAGTCGAAGCGTCGATGGATTCGATCACTGCATTGATGTTGACGTTGCAGAACAATGCGATTTTGCGTCGCAAGTCGTTGGTCATCGGTTTTTCAGTCCTGCAAACCAATACATCGGGTTGGATACCGTACTCCAGCAATGTTTTTACCGAGTGCTGAGTCGGTTTGGTCTTCAACTCACCGGTTGTACTCAGGTAGGGAAGCAGGGTGAGATGGATCACGGCCGTATTGGAGGCACCCATCTCCCAGATCAACTGACGTACAGATTCGATGTAGGGCAGGGATTCAATGTCGCCGACAGTTCCTCCGATCTCGGTGATGACGATATCGTACTCCCCGGTTTCGCCGAGCAACTTGATCCGGCGCTTGATCTCATCGGTAATGTGCGGAATAACCTGAACAGTTTTGCCCAAATAGGCCCCTTCCCGCTCCCGGTTGATCACAGTTTGGTAGATCCTGCCGGTGGTTACGTTGTTGGCTTGTGAGGTCGGGGTGTTCAGAAAACGCTCATAGTGCCCCAGGTCGAGATCGGTTTCAGCACCGTCGTTGGTGACGAAACACTCACCGTGTTCGTAAGGATTGAGGGTGCCGGGATCTACATTGATGTAGGGATCCAGTTTTTGAATTGTCACCCGGTAACCACGGGACTGCAAAAGCTTGGCCAGCGAGGCCGAAATGATTCCCTTTCCCAGGGATGACGTCACACCACCGGTGACAAATACATAACGGACGGAAGTCGGGCTGATAGGCATGTCGGAAGCTTACGCAACAAAATTAACCAAATGCCAGCATGCGATGACAATCGGTTGAATCCAAACTAAAACAAAAACGCTAATTGACTGTTAATGAATCGTGCGAGGTGTAAAAAAGGCTGACCTGCCCGAGAAGATGTGCCTGCGCTGCGGGCGACCGTTTGCGTGGCGCAAGAAGTGGGAACGCGACTGGCACAGGGTAGTGTATTGCAGTCAGCGCTGTAAAACCGGGACACCCTCTACACCCCACTGATTCTACGACCATCCACTATACCTCAGACGATATGCATATCCTCGAATGCACACAATTTCTTCCCATTTCTCAGGAACAGGCCTGGGATTTTTTCTCCTCCCCCGGAAACTTGAATGAAATCACCCCACCCCACATGGGATTCCAGGTGCTGTCGGGCTTCAAGGAGGGAGACCGCATGTATGCCGGCATGGTAATCCGCTACACGGTCAAACCGCTGCTCGGCATCCCTCTGAACTGGGTGACTGAAATCACCCATGTCGATCCACTGAACTACTTCGTCGACGAACAGCGCTTTGGACCATATGCGTTTTGGCATCATCAGCATTTTTTCAAACCGGTGGACAACGGCGTCGAAATGCGCGATATCGTCCATTACAAGATCCCCTTCGGTCCACTTGGACTAATCGCCGACAGGATACTTGTTCGAAAACAAGTCGAAGGTATTTTCAACTACCGGACTAAAAAACTCAAATCGCTATTCGGCTGATCAAGGCGATCTGAATTGCCAAAAAGCACCTTGCCTTTGTATTGTTTTTGAACAACCACTGTTCAGCCAAACGATTGTAAACGGATGTAATCATCTCCGCATGGCAATATCGCGTTCACGCCCGCTATGTTCGCGGGGTGATCAACGAAGAATTCATTTATTACTTGTGGCAGAACCGACTGATCAAGCCCGGAGAGCTCCGTTCAGTCGACGGCGAAGAGATTGAAATCATCGATCCCGGTACGCGCAATCTGGAAAGCGGACCGGACTTTACGGGTGCCAGGATCAGGATTGCAGGGCTTTTGTGGATCGGGATGGTTGAAATACACGTGAAGTCGAGCGACTGGATCAGACACCGACACGAAAGAGACGATGCCTACCAACACGTGATCCTTCATGTGGTACTCAATCACGATATCGAGATCCGAAGAAAAGACGGATTGGTAATTCCGACCCTTGAACTGCAAGGGAAGTTTCCAATCACGCTGATAGATCGTTACCGTAATCTTCTTCAAAACGGTCATCCGGAATTCCCCTGTGCCTTTCAACTGAATCATATCCAACCTCATCAGAAAAAAGCCTGGATCGACCGGATGCTTGCCGAGCGACTACAGGTCCGGTTCGAGGAGTTCGACTTCATCTTTCAACAACAAGAAAAAAACTGGCAGAGCACGTTTTACCGTGTCTTAGCAAGAAGTTTCGGCTTCAAAATCAACTCCATCCCGTTCGATCTGCTCAGCTTGTCGATTCCATTTGGAGTCTTTTCAAAGTCAGTACACTCCCTTGAGGATGCGGAGGCCCTTCTCTTCGGGCAATCCGGCTTGATTCCAAAAGCACCTACTGATGCCTACACTGAAAGGTTGGCTCGAAACTATGAGCGAATGCGGATACGCAACCTGCTTTCTCCGTTGCAGACACACATATGGAAGTTCGGAGGACTTCGGCCCTTCAACTTCCCAACCGTGCGCATCGCACAACTCTCCGCATTGATCTCAGCCCACCCGAATCTTTCGGATAGGATTACAGGAGCTACCGGTCTGAAAGATCTTGTCCAGTTGATCGATTCCGGCACATCCGATTACTGGTTTCATCATTTCCGCTTTGGAGACCACTCCAAACCCGTCTCGAAACGCATTGGTCCCGAAGGCATCCGGCAGCTGCTGATCAATGCAGTGGTGCCCTTCCTGTTCTTCCAGGGGAAAAGGAGACATCTGGAGGTATTGTGCGACAAAGCCATCCACTGGCTTGAACAATGCAAACCTGAGGAAAACCGGATCATCCGGGCCTGGACGGATGCCGGCTGGATCCCTGCTGATGCTGCCGAATCACAAGGCCTGCTCCACCTTAAGAAAACCTATTGCGACGAAAAGAAGTGCATCAATTGCCACATCGGTCACCAGCTGCTTGCCCGGGAAATGACAGCGCAAAGCAAGACTAAGCCATCCTCTTCGTTTTCCGAATGAACCTCACTAGCATGGCCGAATTACCGCCCGGCGACCTTCTTTTCTATTTTTGATGTTAATCACCTTTCTGGAACAACCCAACGCTTCCGGGCAGAATTGCCCAAACACATCACGCACTATGAAGATCCTTGTCACCGGCTCCAATGGATTATTGGGACAAAAGTTGATATCCGCTTTGAAGCTGGACCCATCAGTAGAAATTCATGCAACCGGACGAGGAGTCAACCGCTTAGCTGACCGAGCCGGGTACAAGTATTGGGAATCCGATCTGGCAGACGAGAAAGTTTGTTCTAGCACCATCCGTGCAATCGCACCCGATTGCATCATACACACTGCAGCGATGACCGATGTCGATGCCTGCGAAAGGGATCCGGAAGCATGCCAAAAAAACAACGTGGATGCGGTACGTTTCATCCTGGATGCTTGTGCCGGATTCAATACCCACATCATCTACCTGAGTACAGATTTTGTGTTTGACGGCAAAGCAGGGCCATACCGTGAAACAGACCCCACCGGTCCATTGAGTGTATATGCTCGCTCCAAATGGCAAGCTGAACAACTGGTCGTAAACAGTGGTTTGCCCTGGACCATCGTCCGCACCATGATCATTTATGGAGTAACGGACGACCGCCAACGATCCAATGTTGTCCTTTGGACAAAAAAATCGCTCGAGTCGGGTCAATCCATCCGTGTCATCAGCGACCAGTGGCGAGGACCTACCCTGGCCGAAGACCTTGCCTCAGCATGCGTCCGGGCGGCATTGAAAAAAAGTACGGGTCTATTCCATGTTTCGGGAAAGGAAGTCATGTCGATTTTGGACATCGCCTATGCCGTGGCTGATTTTTTCAAGCTTGACAAATCACTTATCGCACCGGTCACTACGGCAGCATTGGGACAACCTGCACTCAGACCATTGCGAACAGGATTCATCATTGAAAAAGCGGAGCAAGAGCTCGGCTATCATCCACATTCCCTGCAGGAAGGGTTGGAAATCGTAGCGAAGCAACTTGCTGCCAAAGAATCGAGTTAAACCCCTTTTTTCCGAAAACAAAGACGGGAGCTTGTTTTCACAAGCTCCCGTCTTTTTACAGGGTGATTACTGATCAATAACTCACTTGCGTGCCGCTTCTGCTTTATCGAGGTCCACAACCACCGGGGCTGCGATGCAGAGTGAGCTATATGTTCCGACAACGATACCAATCAACAGTGCGAATACGAAGCCACGGATCACATCACCACCGAAAATGAAGATGGCCAGCAATACGAAGAAGGTGATCAGGGAGGTATTCAAAGTACGGCTAAGCGTTGAGTTCAAGGCGTTGTTGATGACCTGTTTACGATCCATGTGGGGGTGGATGCCCAAATACTCACGAATACGGTCGAATACCACAACGGTATCTGTCATCGAGTAACCTATTACAGTCAGTACTGCCGCGATGAAATCCTGATTGATCTCGAGGTTGAACGGTAGGATTCCATTGAGGAGGGAGAAGATGGACAGGATAAGCATCACATCGTGAAGCAAGGCGAGGGTCGCACCCAGACCGAACTGCCATTTTTTGAATCGTACCAAAATGTAGAGGAACATCAAAGCACATCCGAACAGAATCGACCAAACTGCAGAGGTCTTGATGTCGTCAGCGACAGTGGGACCGACTTTCTGCGAGTTGATGATCTTTTCAGACTTAAACACTTCCGAAGAAATGTTCCCGTCGAAGAACTTTTTGGTGCCTTCGTAAAGTGCAGCAGTCACGGCAGCTTCCGCCTCGGCA
>JAULUX010000271.1:0-23268 GCA_032111385.1 Bacteroidia bacterium | reverse complement strand
GTTAAAGAGCTTTTGGTTGATCTCTGCCGACATTCCGAATGCCTGCATAGCACCACGGTAATTTTCAGCCTTGAACTGATCCACCCCTTCATTCAAGGACTGAGATGCCAGTATTTCCAGGCGCTTCGTGATGTCGTCGGTAAATTCCTTCTTGGAATCGAGAACCACAGCTTCATCATAAGACTTGCGGGCTTCAGCAAGCGAACCGGGCTTCAAAGGTTTGAACTTCTCGTTCGTGCTTTCATAGATGGCCTGGTAAATGCTACCTCTGTAATACCAGGCCTTCGCCACTCCTCGGGTGGTTTCATTTTGTACGGCACCGTCAATGGCTTCTTTGGCCTTGTCGAGTTCCTGGTATCTCAGCCAATTGTAGGCTGTTTGAATGGCACTCTTCTGCCCCATAGCCTGCACCGAAATCATCAGTGCAGATAATATCAGCAAACGCTTCATTATGTGTGTTTTAAGTTTATGGATTTTCTGATTTCGGTTCTTCTTCCGATGAAGAATTTTCTTCTCCGGAATTCAAATTGGCATCTGGTTCTCCTTCAGGCAACGACTCGTCGGCTTCGATGGACTTCAGCAAATGTTCCTCGACTTTGGCTACAGATGCGATTTCATCTTCATCGTCCAGGCGGATCAATTTCACACCCTGCGTCGCCCTTCCCATTACACGGAGTTCATCGACCGGAATCCGGATAGTGGTGCCTTTTCTGGTGATGATCATGAGGTCATCTCCGTCAATAACGGATTTGATGCCTACCAATTGCCCGGTCTTATCGGTGATCTGGAGCGTTTTCACACCTTTTCCACCCCGGTTGGTCACACGGTAGTCCTCGATATCTGATCGCTTCCCGTAGCCCTTCTCTGAAACAACGAGTATGGTCTCTTTGGATTTATCCTCTATGCAAACCATGCCGATCACCTCGTCGTTGGCATCTTCCAGCGTCACCCCGCGCACACCTGCGGCATTACGACCCATGGGACGTACTGTCGACTCGGAGAAACGGATGGCCCGGCCCGACTTGACGGCCAGGAGGATTTCATTCTGTCCGTTGGTAAGGCGTGCCTCGATCAATTCATCGCCCTCGTTGATGGTGATGGCATTGATTCCGTTCTGACGTGGTCTGGAATACGCTTCCACGAGGGTCTTTTTAATCGTTCCCTGGCGCGTGCAGAGGATGATGTGGTTTTTGTTGAGGTATTCTTCGTCCTGCAGGTTTTTCACGTTCACAAAGGCCTTCACCTTGTCGTCGGGCGTAATACTGATGAGGTTCTGCAATGCACGTCCCTTCGAATTCTTGGTGCCCTCAGGAATTTCAAAGATCCTCAACCAGAAACATTTCCCTTTTTCTGTGAAAAGCAGTAGGTAATTGTGGTTCGTGGCGACGAAAAGATGCTCCACGAAGTCCTCGTCGCGGGTGGCCGCTCCGGCCGAGCCGCGCCCTCCCCTTCCCTGACTTCTGTACTCGTTCAGGGAAGTACGCTTGATGTAGCCCATGTGCGAGATGGTGACCACCACCGCTTCATCGGCGATCATGTCTTCGATGGAGATGTCGTCGGCCATGTAAACAATCTCCGTACGGCGTTCGTCGCCGTATTTCTCACGCATCTCTGCCATTTCGTCCTTCAGGATCTGCATCCTCATGGCTTCGTCGGCAAGCACCTGCTTGTAGTAATCGATCATCTTCATGATCTCGGCGTACTCATCGCGTATCTTATCGCGCTCCAGGCCGGTCAAGCGTTGGAGACGCATCTCCAGGATAGCCTTCGACTGAATTTCACTCAACTGGAATGTGGTCATCAGGCCTTCCCTGGCTTCGTCCGGTGTTTGAGACTTCCGGATCAACGCAATGACTTCGTCGAGGTGATCGAGAGCGATCAGCAACCCTTCGAGGATATGCGCCCTTTTCTCGGCTTCCGCCAGTTCGAAACGGGTTTTGCGGATCAATACCTCGTGGCGATGTTCAACGTAATAGACGATAAGGTCCTTGAGGTTCAACATCATCGGACGTCCGCCGACCAAAGCGATGTTGTTGATGCTGAAAGAGTTCTGAAGGTCAGTGTGCTTGAAAAGGTGGTTCAGGACCACATTGGCCATGGCGTCTCGCTTGATCTCGTAGACGATACGCATGCCTTCCCTGTCCGACTCGTCGCGGATGTCGCTGATGCCTTCGATTTTCTTTTCGTTGATCAGGTCGGCCGTCTTTTTGATCATATCGGCCTTGTTCACCTGGTAAGGGATCTCGGTCACGATGATCCTCTCCCTGCCGTTATCCAACGTCTCGATCAGGGTCTTGGCCCGGATGACTACACGACCGCGGCCGGTTTCGTAGGCGTCTTTGACCCCGGAATGACCGTATATGATACCACCGGTCGGAAAATCCGGGGCTTTGATGAACTTGCTGAGATCCTCGATGCTGATTTCGCGGTCGTCGATGTAGGCGATGATGGCATTCAGCACCTCCGTGAGGTTGTGGGGCGCCATGTTCGTGGCCATACCCACTGCAATCCCCGCTGCGCCGTTGACCAGCAGGTTGGGCATGCGCGCCGGAAGAACCGTCGGCTCCTCCAGTGTATCGTCGAAGTTGAGTCGGAAATCGACAGTCCCTTTGTCGAGGTCGGCCAGCATCTCTTCAGCGAACTTCCGAAGACGGGCTTCGGTGTAACGCATGGCAGCAGGGCTGTCACCGTCGACGGAACCGAAGTTACCCTGACCGTCAACCAGCATGTAACGAAGAGACCACGGCTGAGCCATCCTCACCATCGTATCGTAGACGGAGCTATCGCCGTGTGGATGGTACTTACCAAGCACCTCACCGACAATCCTCGCTGACTTCTTGTAGGGACGGTTGGACATCACACCCAACTCCTGCATGCCAAAAAGAACCCTGCGATGTACGGGTTTAAGTCCATCCCGTACATCCGGTAAAGCCCTTGATACAATGACTGACATCGAGTAATCGATGTAAGCCGTTTTCATTTCGTCTTCAATGTTAATCCTGACGATTTTTTCTCCTTCTGCCATAGGTATTGCTATCGGTATGTGTATGCTAATTTGTCAGTCGGAAGCTGTCTTTGCAAACGACTGGAATTCAATGTTTTAATTTAAGTGCAATTGTGTTGATAAAGTCTTTTTCACGATGCACGAATGTAGCGAAAGCGTGGCATATTTTTGGAGACGTAGGATTTGAATTATTAACAAACCAGCCAAACCTCATCCGGTACAACCAAAACCAAAGAATGCCTTCTTCATCGAATATATTCTTCAACCGAACGTCAACTATAAATTAGAACCAGAACCTTTCTACGGAACCCTTCGTAGAAGTCCGGAACAGCATACACAACAACGCTAGACCTATGGAAGCAAAATTTTCCCCACGCGTCAAAGATGTGATCGCCTTCAGCCGAGAAGAGGCTCTTCGCCTCGGCCACGATTACATCGGTACGGAGCACCTGCTGCTTGGCCTCATCCGAGAGGGAGAGGGCATGGCCATCAAGTTCCTGAAATCCCTTAACATCAACTTGGTTGAACTCCGAAAATCGGTCGAGAATGCTGTGAAAGGCAATGCCGGAACTGTGAGCAACCTCAACAACATTCCCCTCACCAAACAGGCCGAAAAGGCCCTGAAGATCACCTACCTCGAGGCCAAGATCTTCAAAAGTGACATCATCGGCACTGAGCACCTGCTCCTGGCCATTCTCAAAGACGAAGACAACATCGCCACTCAGATCCTGAATCAGTTTGGCGTAACCTATGACATCATGCGTGAAGAACTCGAAATGTTCAAATCAAATTTCAAGTCGGAAGCCCCACAATCCTCTTCCGACGATGATCCCTATTCCAAGGACGACGATGGCCCCTCTTTCGGCTCAACCCCGAAGAAGACCGGTGACAGCAAGTCCAAAACGCCCGTTCTCGACAACTTCGGTCGCGACCTGACCAAGGCCGCAGAGGAAGGCAAGCTCGACCCCATCGTAGGCCGGGAAAAGGAAATCGAAAGGGTTTCGCAAATCCTCTCACGACGTAAAAAGAACAATCCCATACTAATCGGAGAACCCGGTGTCGGTAAATCAGCGATCGCTGAAGGTCTGGCCCTCCGCATCGTTCAACGGAAGGTTTCCCGCGTCCTGTTCAACAAACGTATTGTAACCCTGGATCTTGCCTCGCTGGTTGCCGGTACCAAGTACCGCGGCCAGTTCGAAGAGCGGATGAAGGCGGTGATGAACGAGCTGGAGAAGTCGCCTGACGTGATCCTCTTCATCGACGAGATCCACACCATCATCGGTGCGGGTGGAGCTTCGGGATCGCTGGATGCCAGCAATATGTTCAAGCCTGCACTGGCTCGTGGAGAGATCCAATGCATCGGTGCAACCACCCTTGACGAATACCGTCAGTACATTGAGAAAGACGGTGCTCTTGACCGTCGTTTCCAGAAAGTGATCGTGGATCCGACATCTGTCGACGAAACGGTTCAAATCCTGCACAACATCAAGGAACGCTACGAAGAACACCACCACGTGGCCTTCACCGAGGCAGCCATCAACGCCTGCGTAAAGCTGACCAACCGGTACATCACAGACCGCTTCCTCCCGGACAAGGCTATCGACGCACTGGATGAGGCCGGTTCACGTGTTCACATCAGCAACATCCATGTTCCTCAGAGCATCGTTGATCTCGAAAACAAGGTTCAGGATATCAAGCATGAAAAGAACCGTGTCGTCCGTTCGCAGAAATACGAAGAGGCCGCACGACTCAGGGACAGCGAAAAGCAACTGATCGAACAACTCGAAAATGCGAAGAAAGCGTGGGAGGAAGAAACAAAAACACAGCGCTATACGGTCAATGAAGAGGATGTTGCCCAAGTCGTAGCGATGATGAGCGGCATTCCCGTCACCCGCATCGCTCAGGCCGAAACCACCCGCCTGCTTCGGATGCCCGAGGAATTGCGCGGAAAAGTGATCGGCCAGGACGATGCTGTGAAAAAAGTGGTGAAAGCCATTCAGCGTAATCGTGCCGGACTCAAAGACCCGAACAAGCCTATCGGAACATTCATCTTCCTGGGCCCTACCGGTGTGGGAAAGACCGAACTCGCAAAAGTCCTAAGCCGTTACCTCTTCGACACCGAAGATGCCCTGATCCGCATCGACATGAGCGAATACATGGAGAAGTTTGCCGTTACACGACTCATTGGAGCTCCTCCGGGATATGTGGGTTATGAAGAAGGTGGTCAGCTTACCGAGAAAGTACGCCGCAAGCCCTACTCCATCGTGTTGCTTGATGAAATTGAAAAGGCCCATCCCGATGTGTTCAATCTGCTTCTCCAGGTACTGGATGATGGTCAGCTGACCGACAGTCTCGGACGAAAGGTGGACTTCAAGAACACCATCATCATCATGACCTCAAACATCGGTTCCCGTCAGTTGAAGGAGTTCGGTCAGGGTGTAGGGTTCGCCACCAATGCAAAAACAAGTCAGGCAGAGGAACATTCCCGCAGTGTCATCGAAAACTCGCTGAAGAAAGCGTTCGCCCCTGAATTCCTGAACAGGATCGACGACGTGATCGTGTTCAACAGTCTGAGCAGGGAGGATATCTTCCGCATCATCGACCTCGAACTCGAAGGACTCTACAAGCGCGTTGCTGAATTGGGTTACAAAATGAAACTCACTGAAGCTGCCAAGGAATTGCTGACAGAGAAAGGCTATGATTCCAACTTTGGAGCCCGTCCGCTTAAGCGTGCAATACAGAAGTTCATCGAAGATCCAATGGCCGAAGAGATCATCAAAGGAGAACTCGCCGAAGGTGACACGATCGAAATCGACCGCGTTGAGAACGAGGAGTCACTCAAGATCAACGTAGTAAAGCCGCCCAAGCCACGGAAGAAAAAAGAAGAATCCTGATCACAGGTACATTTCCGTATCAAAACAAAAAAGCCTCGCATCGCGGGGCTTTTTTGATGATGGCTATCCTGTCGTATTTATGAACTGTATTTCTCCATCACCTCCTGGCTGACACCGGTGAACGAGAAACCGCCGTCATGGAAGAGGTTCTGCATGGTGACGTGACGGGTGAGATCGGAGAACAGGGTGATGCAGTAATCTGCACAGGCATCGGCAGAGGCGTTACCCAAAGGAGACATGGCATCGGCGTAGTTGAAGAAAGCATCAAAGCCCTTTACGCCCTGTCCCGCGGTGGTCTTGGTCGGCGATTGGGAAATGGTATTCACCCTCACCTTTTTGGATTTGCCGAAATGGTATCCATAGCTGCGGGCGATGCTCTCCAGCATGGATTTGGCGTCGGCCATGTCGTTGTAATCAGGAAATACCCGTTGGGCGGCGATGTAAGTGAGTGCGAGGATGCTTCCCCAGTCGTTCATGGCATCGTTCTTCATGGCCGACTGCATGACCCTGTGGAAGGACATGGCGGAAATGTCGATGGTCTTGTGAAAGAAGTCGTAATCCAAATCGGTATAGGCCCTACCCTTCCGGACGTTCGGCGACATACCGATTGAATGAAGAACGAAATCGATCTTCCCTCCCAGTTCGTCCATGGAAGCTTGAAACAGGTTGTCCAAATCGGTACCGGATGTGGCATCCGCACCGATGACCTTGGCATTGCAGGATTCTGCCAGCTGATTGATCGCCCCCATCCGCAAGGCGACAGGTGCATTGGTCAAGGTAAAAACCGCACCCTCTTCATGAGCACGTTTAGCGATTTTCCAGGCGATTGAATTCGGGTCGAGTGCCCCGAAAATGATTCCTTTTTTTCCTTTTAGGAGAGCGTGTGACATAGGCATTGGACGAATGTTCGGCCAAAGGTAGCACATTCGGCTATTGAAGGAATTAACGCAGAGGTGCCCTCATCGGCGAAACGCATCAGTAGCCCAGAAGGACCCGAGCATTGTCCATTGCCGCTTCGGTGAGCTTCTCTCCACTGAGCATACGGGCCACCTCTTTGATCCGCTCCTCCTCACCCAGTCTCAGCAAAGTAGAGCGGGTACCCGATTTCAACGTTTCCTTGAAAACAAGATAGTGTGCATTCCCTTTGGATGCGATTTGGGGCAAATGGGTGATGGTGATCACCTGGTGTTCACCGGCCATCTGCTGAAGAATCTGCCCTACCCTCGCCGCTGTTTCGCCGGAAATTCCGGTATCGATTTCGTCAAGAATCAATGTGGGCATAGAGACGGTCCGGGCGAGAATTGACTTGATGCATAGCATCAGCCTGGCCATTTCTCCTCCGGAAGCTGCTTTCGAGAGTTCTTTGAAATCGCCCCCCTTGTTTGCAGAAAATAAAAACTGAACCTGCTCCATTCCATCGGCCAGAAAATGTCCCTCTCCCGCTTCAATCAGTGCAATGCGAAGCACGGCTTGCGGCATGGCCAATTCAGCCAATTGTTTGTTGATCTCCTTTTCCAGCTTGGGAATAGCCTTGGTCCGTGTTTTACGCAGCAACTCCCCTGACTCTTGCAGGGCACGATAGGCCAACTCGATTTGCTTCCGGATCGCTGCTACCGAATCATCCAAATTATCCAGGCAATCGAGTCTATCCCTTAAACCAAATTCAATCGACTTCAACTCATCGATGGTCGATGTCCGGTGTTTCTTGTGCAGGTGATAAATAGCACTGAGTCGATCGTTCACCTGTTCAAGGCGCGATGGATCGGCGAGGAATTTTTCGGAAATGGATTCCAACTCTGATGCAACGTCCTTCAATTCGATCAGAGCGGATACAAGGCGCTCGGAGATACTTTGAAAATCAGGATCGAACTTCTTCAGTGCGTTGACCTGCTGTTGAACCAGTTGCAGCCGGTTGATGAGAGGCTGTTCGCCTTCGCTCAACTCACCGGATACACGACCAAGCTGCGTAAGGATTTCTCCTGCATTCTCTAGCCGTGACTGCTCCAGCTCAAGCGACTCCTGCTCTCCGGTCTTCAAAACCAGCGTTGCGAACTCATCGAGTTGAAATCGGATATAGTCCAATTCAGCCCTTCCGGAATTCGCCTGTTCTTCCAGCTTCTTCAGTTCAATTGACAGGCGTGAATGCTCTGAAAAAGCGTCCTTGTAAGCCATACGTTCCTTTGTATTGCCAGCGAATGCGTCAAGAACATTCAATTGAAAACGGCTGGTTCCCAACAGAAGATTTTCATGTTGACTATGAATATCGATAAGTCGAGATGCGAGATCTTTTAACACGGTTAGGTTGACCGGAGAATCATTAATGAATGCCCTCGATTTCCCATCCGGACTGATCTCCCTGCGGATAATGGTTTCAGATTCGTAATCCAATTCATGCTCATGAAAAAAGGATTCCAATCCGTATGAAGCAATATCAAAAGCGCCTTCTGAAATGCATTTCTTCTGCTTGTCGAGAAGCATTCCGGCTTCTCCCCTCTGTCCAAGCAACAATGACAACGCACCAAGAACGATTGATTTCCCTGCTCCGGTCTCGCCGGTGATGATGCTCAATCCCCGATCGAATCCGATATCCAGTTGATCGATCAGGATGTAATTCCGCACAGTGAGTCTTTTCAGCATTGGCGTCTGATCTTGAGCGATAATCCTTGTGTCCTAGTTATTCACCCGCCGGTGATCTTCTGGTACTTGCTCGTATTGATGGGATCGATGGTGCTTAGGGTTTCCTTGGCTATGTTCTTCACATCGTTCGGTGCGTCTTTGAAGAGGTTGACCATTTCATCGGCCTTGGCATCAAAAAGGGTTTTCATAAAAACGGAAAGGGGCTTGTCGTTGTGGACTCTGCGAAGCTTTTCAAGGCTCGAACCGATCAATCGAACCGATTCGTCGCGTTTTTTGGACATCATATCAAGACCCTTTCTGTGAAAGTCGTAGTAGAACTGTCGGATCGGTTTGTAAATGGGATTGTTGATGTTCTCCATGAGCCAGAACCTGTTTCTTAGTCCCTCAAAAGCCTTCCACCCGGGCTCCGCAGAATTCGCACTATTGGCTACGATGGCTTGCGCTTTAGCGAAATATGGACCGCCACCGAGGGGGGCGTATGAATCGTAATCCAGCCCAATGATGGTGTATGCATAGTAGGCCAGAACCATTACAAGGTTGGGATTGACCTGACCGTCGTTGTATTCGAAGGGCTGGTATTCCACGTAGCGAAAATTGAAATCGTCGTCTTTGTAATTCAGTAACGGGGAGTTGTAAGATGTCCCGTAAACCGGACGACGGGAAGACACTTGAATGGTTGCTTTAAACTCATCGCTACCTACCCTTTCCACGATTTCAATTTGCATGCTGCACTCGATCTTCTCCTCATTCTTATACTTATCGCTGGTCCAACGGGTATTGTTCATGAACTCCATTACGGAGGTTTGCAAAGTGGTGAATACCCTTTTGTCTGATAACTGGATCCTGGGGGATATGACACTCACCATGCAATTCAGTTCCTGTGCGGAGGACAGGAAGGGTAAGCAAATCAGGCCGGCAATCAGTTTGATTTTCTTTAGCATCCTTCAAAGGTAATCAGGAATATTTTGAGGCGACAATTTGCCTGAATTGGGATAGGTAAAGAACGTACGGATGAAAGAAAATGTATGCTCCTATCATACGGTTCAAAAACAAACCGGTAATTTGAGTCATAGGGTTATAGAGACAATCAATTGATTGTCAATTAAATAATAAAAAATAGGAGTTATAGTCCGAAAAAACAGGATCCGGATCAGGCTTCCTTTGCCGGATTACGGTGGTAGATTTTACCGTCCATGAATTCTTGGACGGCCACGAGAGCGGCCTTGGGGAGTCGCTCGTAGTGTTTTGAAATCTCAATCTGCTCGCGATTTTCGAATACCTCTTCCAGGTTGTCGGTAATGCTCGCAAACTCGGAAAGTTTGTCATTCAACTCTTCCTTCATTTCGGAAGAGATGTGGTTTGCACGCTTGGAAAGGACCACAATGCTTTCATAAATGTTGCCGGTCTTTTCCTCGAAATTGACCAGATCGCGGGTAACAGTGGTGTTGGTGGAAGACTTATAAGTTGCCATGGTGCTTATTTTCGATTGGGCGCGGTAGGATGCGGTCTGGGGGTCAGGGCAATCTGGAATTGGTATAGTCTGCCAATTTCGACTCCACGGAACCATACATTCCTTCGGCTTCGCGAAGATAGGGACTTTTCGGGAAAATATCCACCAATTTCAGGTATTCCTCTTTAGCGGTCTTCAGGCGCTCCTCCTGTTTTGATTCGATTGAATTCAATGCATAGTAATAAGCGCTTTTGAAACTCAGGAAAAGACTTTCCTCTTTGAACCTCGAAGCGGGGTAATCCTTTAACAGATTCTCGAAAGCCACCACAGCCGATTTATAATGCTGTGTTTTGAAATAGAGCTTGGCGTTACTGAAAGCTTTTTCCTCCAACTTGAATCGCAACTCATCAATCATCTTGTTTGCTTCTTCGACCCGGCTGCTGGACGGATACTTGTTGATGAACAACTGAAACTTATCGATCGCTTCAAGCGTGCTGGATTGATCAAGACTTGAAACCGGAGAATCCAGATAATAGCAAAATGCATACATGTATTGCATCTCCTCCGCATGCTTTGAGTTCGGATAACTCTGCACAAAATTGTTGAAGTGGTATGCCGCCAATGTGAAATCATCCACATGATACGTGCAATAGGAGTAATAATAATATGAGGATTCCGCTTTGGTTGTTCCGCGATAAACACTGATCAGTTCCTCGAACAATTGGAGTGCATGAAAAAAATCTTTCTTGTCGTAGTACTTGACAGCGGCCTCGTATTTCGCTTCCATGTCGGTGCTCTTCATCAGCTTCTGAAACTTGCTGCAGGAAGAAAACATGAACATGATCAACAATAATGAAATTGATTTTCTCATGGTGATATCGATCGTACAAATGTAACCAAACGCAAACATGCTACATCACCGATTAACATTTGACTGTTGAAAACATTATGATCAACATCGATGCATTGAAAAAAAATGTCATGATATTTCGGTCACCGATTTGCGACACGTAAACACAACGACGTTAGCAAAACGAAAATAAAATAAATGCAATAAGTAGAATGACTGATATTTTCGAGAAGATCAAGAAAAACAGAGGGCCACTCGGCATGCATGCGAAAGATGCGCATGGATACTTTACTTTTCCGAAACTTGAAGGCGAAATCTCCAATAAAATGTTTTTCCGCGGTAAGGAAAAATTGGTTTGGAGCTTGAACAATTACCTTGGACTTGCCAACCATCCTGAAGTACGCAAAGCCGATGCAGATGCTTCAGCTCAGTTTGGTTTGGCGCTTCCGATGGGTGCGCGGATGATGTCCGGCAATTCCAACCTACACGAACAACTGGAGTCCGAGCTTTCCGCGTTTATGGGAAAACAGGACACCATCCTTTTGAATTTCGGTTATCAAGGCATGGTCAGTTCAATCGATTGCCTTGTTGACAGACACGACGTCATCGTCTACGATTCAGAAGCGCATGCCTGTATTATCGACGGACTACGTCTTCACATGGGCAAGCGTTTCGTTTTCCAGCATAACGACATCGACAACCTTCGCAAGCAGCTTGACCGGGCCACCAAACTTACAGAGCAAACCAACGGTGGAATCCTGGTTATTTCTGAAGGCGTATTCGGGATGTCGGGTGACCAGGGTAAGCTCAAGGAGATTGTTGAATTGAAAAAGAGCTACAACTTCCGTTTGTATGTGGACGACGCCCATGGCTTCGGTACCATGGGTAAAACCGGAGCAGGAACCGGTGAGCACCAGGGGTGCCAGGATGGAATAGACATTTATTTTGGAACTTTCGCCAAATCCATGGCACTGATCGGTGCTTTTATAAGTAGCGAAGAACAGGTAGTCGAATACATGCGCTATAATATGCGTTCACAAATTTTCGCGAAAGCCTTGCCCATGCCACTCGTAGTCGGAGCGTTGAAACGTCTCGAACTGTTGCGCACGAAGCCTGAACTAAAGGATAACCTTTGGAAAATCACCAGAGCCTTACAGCAAGGTTTGAAAGATGCCGGTTTCGACATTGGAAAGACCGACTCACCCGTAACTCCGGTTTTTCTGAACGGTACAATTCCTGAAGCAACAAATCTGATAGTCGACTTGAGAGAGAACCACGATATATTCTGTTCGATGGTCGTCTATCCGGTCGTTCCTAAAGGAATCATCATGCTGCGTCTGATTCCGACTGCAGTTCATACACTTGAAGATGTAGCATACACCATCAAGGCCTTCCAGCAGATCAAAATAAACCTGGAAGCGGGTAAATACAATGTGGACAAGATCGTAACAACACTCTCCTGATCCTGAACACATGAGCATGCGCTGGCAAGTGAAGTTGGAATTAATGAGAAGTTGTAGGACCGGGACGTGTCAGTTTGAATACATGAGTTGCATGTAACAATTCATCAAAAATGACAGTATAAACATCCACAAATAATCGTTAACCCAATTCAAAACAACAAACAACAATGCAAAACAACATGGAAATGAAAAAATCCAACACCCCAAGCGCTGCTTCTGCTACGCGCGTGATCGGTTTCAAGATGACCAACGTTGAAGCCATGGCTGCTCCTAAGAAAGCTGCCAAGAAAGCCGCTAAGAAAGCTACGAAGAAGGCTGCTAAGAAAGCGACCAAGAAGGCTGCCAAAAAAGCTGCTCCTAAGAAAGCTGCTAAGAAGGCAACTAAAAAGGTGGCTAAAAAAGCTACTGCTAAGAAGGCTGCTCCTAAGAAAGCCGCTAAGAAAGCAACCAAAAAGGTGGCTAAGAAAGCAACCAAAAAGGCTGCCAAGAAGAAGTAATCATCTTCTTGGGTTAACAAAAAAAGCCTCTGTTCGCAGAGGCTTTTTTATTGGCTATCGTCGAAGTGATTAAATTGCAGAGGAAGGAACGGTCCTGACCAACTCCAAATCGTAGACGATCGGAGTGTTTGAAGGCACCACACCTGATCCAGTAGGGCCATAAGCAAACGGTGAACACAGGATCAAACGAGCAACCGATCCCATATGCATGGTGGATACTGCCCTCTCCCACTCCACCAAACGTTCCCCGTTTCCAAGACGGTAGGCGAGCAAGTCAAGTCCGGATTGGTTCGACCCATCGAATATCTCACCGTTTAGAAAGCGTCCGGTATATCGTATGAACACACTGTCACCTGCAATGGGTTTTGGTCCGCTCCCTTTCTTCAATTCAAAAAAATAAACACCGGGCTTCACTGCTTGAACAGGCAATCCGTTGTTCAGCAGGTAAATTTCAACTGCACGTGATTCGGTTTCGATTTGAACCGATCTGTTCCTTTCGTTTTTCGCATTGTATTCGGCCGGATCGTAGACCTTTTGAAGCCGTAAAACAATTCGGAGTTTGTCGCCGGGTTTCATTCCCGCAGGAAGTGCTTCCGAGAATGTGTGCTTGTAGACGGAATCGGCCGAAACAGTGAACGCAGCGGAATCCCCCTCATGCAGCATCAGAAAGCCCTCTTCCAATGATCCCTTGTAAAGTGACCGACCCGCTTCAAGTACGAATTCTTCACCAAGTTCTCTGGAGTCAAAAATCGTTTTTTCATCAGGACCCTGATAGGTCAAAAGAAGCTGAAGATAATCGCCGGCTTCAACTTTTCGGCCGATTCCCTTTTCTATGATGTTGATCTCTATTCCGTCAGTATTTTCCTTCTTCGAGCCGGTACCGTTACAGCCCAAGCCGATCAGCGGGATCAAAACACGGATCAAGTAATTACATACGTTATTGGTGATTATCATGGCTGACGTTCGAGGATGGTATCCAATCGGACCTTGTAAACAATACTGCTGCTACCGGGAACGCAATTACCATCGCCGGTGAGTCCGAAAGCAAGATACGATGGTACAATAAGCAGCGCTGATTCCCCTTCGTGCAACTGCAGAACACCTTGTTGCAGTCCGGCAGGTTCAGCGGATTGACCAAGGATCAATTCCATACGACCTGTGCTGTCGCTGGAATAACACGGGGTGCCGTCCAATAAGGACATACTATAGGTCAATGCCACTTTGTCCATTAGACGGGCCTTTCGTCCGGAGGTCGTTTCATCCAGACGCATGTATTTCAAACCGGTCGATGTAGTATCCATGCGCCATCCAACCCTTTGAACGTAAGCATCGATCCTGCTCATTTCCTCGGCGATCAATAACCGGTTGTGTTCCATGAGCAATTCCTTCTGCCGCTTCTCATGGTTTGCACGATGATCATTCTCGATGGTTCGGTCAGGTTGACTGCAACCCAATAACAACACCATTAAGCTGAAAAACAGGTACTCAACGGGCGCCAGGCCGCAATTCGCTCTCATAATTCGGTAACAAGTCAATGAAGGTCTGAACCGCAGAATCCAAATCAGCATTTGATCTACCGCCTGCGGCATTGCGGTGACCGCCTCCGTGGAAATACTTTTCGGCGATTTCTTTCACAGAAAAAGCACCTTTGGAACGGAATGAAATCTTAACAAGACCGTCTCTCTGACTGAAAAACACCGACAATTTCATGCCGGTGATGGAAAGTCCATAGTTTACGATGCCTTCAAGGTCACCCGGTGCATGACCGAAACGATCCATATCATCCTGGGAGGCGGTCATGACCACTGTCGAAAATTCCGGAATCACCTTCATCTTTTCGAGGAGTGTATAACCCATAAATCGAATCCGATTTTCTGAGTTGTGATCGTAGATACGTTCGAAAACCCAATCATTGCGTACGCCGGCATCCATCAACCGGGCGACCGCGCGGTGAGTGGATGAGGTAACGGAATTGAATCTGAAACTGCCTGTATCGGTCATGATTCCTGCATAAAGACACTCCGCAGCGTCCCTGTGCAGGAAACCATCAAGTCCAAGGTGACAAACCAGATGAACGATGATCTCAGATGTGGATGCCTGCGACGGCAGACTGATGGACAAATTGAAATCCTCCGTTTTCGGATCAAGGTGATGGTCGATCAGAATCTTCGTCGCAGAGGATTTGCGCAAAACCCCTTCCAAGGCTTCTACACGGGCCGGATCGTTGAAGTCGAGGCAGAATAGCAACTCGGCATCATTCATGGCTTTGGTTCCTTTTGACGATTCCCTGATGAAATCCACCGCATCATCCGAACCGGACATCCAGTTGAGAAAGCCCGGAAATTCACTCGGTAAAATCACCTGAACACGGTGTCCGCATTGACGCAACACGTGCATAAGACCCAAACTGGAACCGAGTGCATCGCCGTCCGGTTTATGATGTGTGGTGATAATTATGTTTCTCGGGCTCTGCAACAATGCGGTGAGCCGTTCAATAGTATCGGTATGGAAAATGGAATCATTCATTTGGGCGACCAAAAATAGGAAATAGCGAACCCAAAAAGTGCTTTATTTTCTTTCGGATGTGGAATGAAAATCCGTCGTAAAACCGAAATTGACTGCTTTGATGGCCAAGGAAAAACAAAAATCAGAGAATTGGCACAATCGTAAATCGTACTTTTGCAGTCGATTTCAAAAAGCACTTCAATGACTACCAACAGAACATTTACCATGTTAAAGCCGGATGCCCTGCAAAACGGGTACACCGGTGCCATCCTTGACCATATCCTAAAAGCAGGTTTTCGGATAATCGCCATGAAATACACATGCCTGACCCGGGAAACCGCCGGAAAATTCTACGCGGTTCATCGTGAACGTCCTTTCTTCGCCGACCTTGTCGGTTACATGTCGTCCGGTCCTCTTGTTGCCGCCATTCTTGAAAAAGACAATGCGGTAGAGGATTTTCGCAACCTGATCGGCGCCACTGACCCCACCAAGGCCGCTCCGGGAACCATTCGTCAACTTTATGCCAAGTCCATCGAAGCCAATGCCGTACACGGTTCTGACAGTAACGAGAACGCCCAACTTGAGGGCAATTTCTTTTTCAGCGAGCTTGAGCGTTTCTGATCCCGAACCAATTGTTTGAAAGAGGCCCGGTTTCGGGCCTTTTTTATTTCCGAATTGGAAATAGGGGTTCTTTCTAAAACAGGTGGATATCCTTCACCAAGTCACGACCAATCTGCTGGTTGAGCTGGGCGATCCAATCGACTTTAGACAAGAGGATTTCGTTGCGAACTACTGCAGAATCGATGCTGATGCGAAAGACACCGTCAATGAATTTGACGTATGAGGTCCGGTTCTTGATGGCAGCCGGGACGATGGCGAACCAGGCTTCCTCGGCCTGAGCCGCCAACACACCGTCCTCCAGGTCGTAGCGACGGAACATTTCCTTGATGACTTCACCTATTGGACTTTCGTTGGTCGGACGCATTTTGCAAATTTGGTGAATTCATGTGGGTTGACTTGATAAAACCCCGCCTTCATTTGAATAATTTTGTAACCATGCCGATCATCACCCTCACCAGCGATTGGGGTAGCCGTGATTACCACACCGCCGCGCTCAAGGGAGCCCTGCTTTCCGCCATCCCGGAGGCGAGGATCGTGGATGTATCGCACGACATCGCCCGGCACAATATCCAACAGGCCGCTTTCATTTTCCGGAATGCGCTTCGCTTTTTTCCAACCGGTACCATGCACCTGATCGCACTGCAAAGCCACACCGGGTCGCCGCCCGGCAATTTGTGCTTGAAAAAGGATTCACAGATGTTCATGGGGTTGAACGATGGGTTTTTTTCTTTGGTATTCGATGATGATCCCATTGATATGGTAGAGGTGCCCCGCGCAGGCGACGAACCTGTACAAAGCATCCCCATGATGGTCCGCTGTGCAGTACACCTGCTCAACGGTAAAAACGTCTATGAGCTCGGATCGCGTCCAGAGCAGTTCATTCGAAGAGGAGCCTTCAAACCCAGTTTCACAGATGAACTTATCCGTGGTGTCGTGGTGTATATCGATCAATTCGGCAACATCGTCACCAACATTTCGCGCGATTTGTTTGAGAAACAACGCGCGGGCCGACGGTTTGAGATCATCATCAGGAAGACTACCAATTCACTCGAGACGATACGATTGGATTACAGTGAAGTCGATCAGGGGGATGTACTTGCCCTTTTCAACGAGGCCGGGTTTCTTGAAATCGCCATCAACCAAGGGAATGCACACGACCTGCTTTACCTACGTCTCAACGACCATATCCGCGTCGAATTCAAATGATCACCCGTTTCGTCCGCCTGCAATTCAGACCCGAGTTCGTTGAAGAGTTTTTAAGGCTCTACCGGAGTGCCGAAGGACACATCCGCAACAGGGATGGTTGCCTTGGGGTGAAGCTGCTTCGCGACACTTCAGACCCGGCTGTTTTCTTTACACTAAGCGAGTGGAAAGATGAACACACCCTGGATCAATACCGCCATTCGGAGTTTTTCCGAAACCTTTGGCCCGCAGTGAAAGCGGGATTTGCTGCAGCCCCGGTCGCCTTTTCCACAACCGAAGAAACCTTTCCGGAAAGGTAGGGTCATCCGTTCCGTTTTTTTAGTGCAGCGGATTTTCGAATGCCGATTGTTTTCGTTAAATTTGAAAGGCATGAGGCAATACAAAGCAGACGGAAAAGTCAGGGATGCACAGATGGTGTCCATTTCCGAACGGATGGGTCCCCAGCGTACGTTCATGTTTTTCGCATTGATCGGTTCCTCCGTGCTTTTCCTTTCATTGGTGATCATGTTCATTATTTGGATGAGTTACCATCCACCTATTCAAAATCTAGAACTGCCGAAGGCATTTATCGTAAGCACCATCGTCCTGCTTTTCAGCAGTTATCTACTTACAATGGCCCGACAGGCTTTTCTCAAAGACAATGGCCGCGCCCTGTTGATCAGTCTTTTCTCCACACTCCTTCTTTCTGCTACGTTCACCTATCTGCAGGTTTCCGGCTGGAAAGAACTCTACCAATCGGGACACTTTTTCGATGGAGCGGCTGGTGTCACCTTTCTTTACCTCATCACCGGACTTCATTTCTTACACGTATTCGGCGGAATCATCTACCTCATCTACCTCAACCTGCTTGTATTTGATACATGGCAGGACCCGGTTAAAAGCCTCCTCTACTTTTCCAACCCCGTTGAAGGCATCCGTCTTGAACTCTTCAGTGCCTATTGGCATTTTCTGGATGGTCTATGGCTTTTCCTTTTCCTCACTTTCCTGTTCACTCTCTGAGGGATCCCTTTATAGGTTTTTTCTGCAGTTTCCGATTCAAGCCGGGATTGCCCCGGAAAAACCCTGCAATGGCTTAACCGCTTAGTTTTGCAGCGCTAAAACATACGTCATGAATAACATTTCAGTAGTCGGATCCGGTCAGATGGGCAACGGTATCGCACATGTATTCGCACAAGCCGGATTTAAAGTCACCCTGATCGATATCCGCGAGGAAGCCCTGAGATCCGCAATGGAAACCATCGGAAAGAACATGGATCGCCAGGTGGCGAAAGGATTGATGGACGAAGCGGGCAGAAATGCCGCACTGGGACGTATCCATACCAATACTGATCTAGCAGACGGCGTATCGAAAGCCGACCTGGTGGTTGAAGCGGCCACAGAGAATTTGGAATTGAAACTCGGAATTTTCAAAACACTTGACCAGGCAGCGCCCGCCGGCTGCATCCTGGCCTCCAACACCTCATCCATTTCCATCACAAAAATCGCATCGGCTACGAAACGGGCAGATAAAGTGATCGGCATGCATTTCATGAACCCCGTACCGGTGATGAAGCTGGTCGAGGTCATACGAGGTTATTCCACCAGCGACGAAGTGACCCGCACCGTTTTTGATCTTTCCACACAACTAGGAAAAAACCCTGTAGAGGTTAATGATTACCCCGGCTTTGTCGCCAACAGGATCCTCATGCCGATGATCAACGAAGCGATTTACACGCTTTACGAAGGAGTAGCAGGAGTTGAAGAAATCGACACGGTGATGAAGCTCGGCATGGCCCACCCGATGGGTCCCTTACAACTTGCCGACTTCATCGGACTTGACACCTGCCTCAGCATCCTGCGGGTGCTTCACGACGGATTTGGCCAACCCAAGTATGCACCCTGTCCCTTGTTGGTGAACATGGTTGTTTCGGGCAATACCGGTGTCAAATCCGGAAATGGATTCTACACCTACACGAAGGGATCGAAAGAACTGGTTGTTTCAGCGGCCTTCCGCAAATGAAGAACTGTTTTGGGTGTTTTTACACCGGATAATCCATGCGAAAACCTGTACTTTCCGAAGGAGATTTTGTCCGGTTTCTGAATGACCGGCTCGAGGGCCGTATCGTCCGTATCCTGCCCGGTGAGAAGGCGGTAGTTGAAATTGAAGATGGGTTCCCCGTTGAAACTGTCTTCAGCGAGCTTGTAAAAATCGAAGATGGCTCCGTTAAAGCCATACCGCAGGAAATCCCTAAAAAACCGGAATTGGGACCATTGGTCCCCTCCTCCCCTTTTCCTCTGGAGGCTGGTGTACATCTGCTGTTGGTACCCTATGCAGAGAAAGTACATTCCGGACCATGGCAGATACAACTTTACAATACAGGGCCTGTGCCTAGCCTGTATTCCATCTTCTTCGATCTCCCTTTGCAAAGAGCCAATCCTTGCGATCATGGAGCACTTTCGCCCGGCCAGATTCTTCATCTTGGCGATACCTCTGTAGAACACAAAACCATCAACTGCGAGATCGCTTTGTTGTTTCACCAAAGGCCACTGTCCGACCCGGGCCGCTTTCATCGATTGCGACTCACTCTCCACAAGCCGGGTATTCAGGTCGTGTTCCCGACACTTCCGACCCCATTCTGCTTTGCGAGTCCAACCGGTGTATACCTCTTCAAGGAGACGCAGGATAACGACACTATTGACCATGAAAAAATCCGACTGATCCAGGAGGCGATGAACAGTTCCGGACGCACATCTTCCATTTCTGCACCCAGCGCCAAGCCGGCCTCCGGTTATCATGAAATGATCGTCGATCTGCATATTGAAAACATTGTCACGGGTCATCCACCCAAGGGTGAAAGCCAGTTGCTTCAACTTCAGTTGACGCACTTCAAAAAAGAGCTGGACAGGGCCATTCTCGAAGGTTGCCCCGTCGTATACTTCATTCACGGTGTCGGAAACGGGATATTGCGTAAATCCATTCGCAAGGAGCTCGATGTGCTGGGGCTCCGCTATTCCGATGGACCTTCCAAGCGCTTCGGACAAGGTGCAACCCGGGTTAATATATGATCTCAGTGTGGTGTTGCATTTTTAACCATCCGACTTACCTTTACCACCATGCAAATCACCTTTCACGGTGCCGCACAGACGGTAACCGGCAGCAAGCATCTGATCACCACCGGCCGCAACAAACGCATCCTTCTTGACTGTGGACTTTTCCAGAACACCGGCGGCGATAACAAAAACATCAACCGCCATTTCGGTTTCGATCCGCTGACGATCGATCTCCTCATTCTCTCCCATGCTCACATCGATCATTCTGGATTGATCCCATTTTTGGTGAATCAGGGTTACCGCGGTCCCATCTACTGTACACCTGCCACCCACGATTTGTGTGAGATCATGCTGGCCGACAGCGCTCACATCCAGGAGAGCGATGTGATGTACGTGAACAAGAAACGCTCCCGAAATGGCCAGCGCCCGATCGATGCCTTGTATACGCTGGAGGATGTGAATGAAGCACTGAAATTGTTCAAACCCATTCCACTCGACCAGTGGCATGAAGTCGATTCACACATCCGCTTCAGTTTCTCCGACACGGGACACATTCTCGGAAGCGCAGCGATCAACCTTGACCTGGACGAGCCCGAAGGCCGTACCAGGATCTTTTTTTCAGGTGACATTGGCCGATACAACGACATCATCCTGCGTGATCCGCAACCCTTTCCTAAGGCCGATTACATTATCAACGAATCGACTTACGGTGACCGCTTACACGAATCCGGAACAGATGCCCAAAAGCACCTCCTTGAAATTGTCAGAGACACGTGCGTAGCCCGGCAAGGCAAGCTGGTCATTCCAGCATTCAGTCTCGGTCGTACGCAGGAAATCGTTTACACCCTGAACCTGTTGTCCAACAGCGGTGAATTACCAAGAATACCGGTCTATGTGGATTCGCCTTTGGCCATCAACGCCACCGCCATCATGTTCAAGCACCGAATGTCGTTTAATCCCGCCATCATTGAAACGATGCAACAGGACCCCGACCCCTTCGGCTTTGACAATCTGGTCTATATCCGTGATACGGATTCATCCAAGGCCCTAAACGATCTGGACGAACCATGCATCATCATCTCTGCCTCCGGAATGCTTGAAGCAGGCCGTATCAAGCACCACATCAAAAACACCATTGGTGATTCGAAAAACACCATCCTGATCGTCGGATTTGTCCCCCCGGGATCGCTGGGCGCACGATTGATCGAGGGACAGCCTGAAGTCAAGATATTCGGACAACCTTATGCGGTCCGAGCCAAAGTTGAAGTGCTTGCCGCGTATAGCGCCCATGCGGATTACGAAGAAATGATGCGCTATCTACGGTGCCAGGATGCATCCTCCGTCAAGCGGGTTTTCCTGGTACACGGGGAACCTGAAGCACAACTTTCATTCAAAACACATTTGCATGGAATGGGATTTCGGGACATCGTTATTCCGATGCAGGGTGAATCGTTCTCCCTGGACTGATTTCACAACCGGTAACTGACATTTATCATTCGCTCCTGTGACGGGGGTCGTTCGGCACGTCCTTTTCCTGGTCTTATTTTGGGTCGACACTAAAACCAAAAACCATGAAAAGCAACGAAGGAATGACCGACCGCGTCATCCGTATGTTTCTCGGAGTCGCCATTGCCATGTATTTTGTTTTCCACAACTCACCCTGGGCGTTGGTGGGACTTATTCCATTCGTAACCGGAGTCGTCGGATTCTGTCCGTTGTACAGCATTCTGGGCATCAACACGAACAAGCCGGAACAAGCCTGAGCCGGCTCTCCTTATAAAATACGCCTTCAACCGGAATTACTCCGGGCGAAGGCGTATTTTCGTAAAGCATGGAAGAAAGAATGGAAAGCGATCTTCAGAATTTGAGGAAGCTGGTGCTGATTGATACGCTCTTCAATCACGTCGCCGAGGGGATTGTCGTATCCGACAATAAGGGAAAGATCAGACTGGTGAATCCATCGGCTTGCCGCATGTTCGGATATTCTGAAGACGACCTGACCGGTCAGGCCATTGAAATCCTGATTCCTTCGGAAATGCACGACAAGCACGTCAAGAACCGCGAACATTTCCACAAACACGCTCATTCCAGACCCATGGGTGTAGGTTTGGATCTTCATGCCCGTTCCAAAAGCGGAGCACTCATCCCGGTTGAAATCAGTCTGAGTCCGGTCGTCGTTGAGGGTGAACGTTACTTCGTTGCATTCATCATCGATATCACAGTGCGTAAAGAGATCGAAGCCTCCGTTCAAGAAAAACAGAAAGAACTGGAACGGGTAGCCGAGGCCCTGATCTCCACCAATGAAAGTCTTGAGCGCAAGGTTTCGGACCGCACTAAGGTGTTGCAGGAAGCCATTCGCGAGCTGGAAAAATCGAGAAGTGACCTCAGTAAAGCCCTGGAGAAAGAGAAAGACCTCAACGATCTGAAATCAAGGTTCATCTCCATGGCTTCACATGAATTCAGGACGCCGCTCACCACCATCCTCAGTTCCGCCAGTCTGGTTTCGGAATACAACGATAATCCTGAGCATGCGGAGCGAAGGCACAAGCACCTGCTGCGCATCAAATCGGCTGTCAACAATCTGAACGACATCCTCAGCGATTTCCTATCCATCAGCAAACTTGAAGAAGGCAAGATCCGTGCGGAATACGCTGAATTTGACCTGCCTGATCTGGCCCGAGAGGTGGTGACCGATCTGCAACTCAATGCCAAGCCGGGACAACAACTCACTTACTCCCATCAGGGCAGAAACAACATTGTTCTCGACCCAAAACTCCTGAAGAACATCCTGCTAAACTTGCTAAGCAATGCCATCAAGTTCACACCCGAAAATAAAAACGTCCACCTCCGAACAAATGCCTACGATCTGACCATCGGCATTGAAATCGAAGACGAAGGCATCGGCATCAGCGATGACGATCAAAAGCATCTCTTCGAACGTTTCTACCGCGGAAAGAATGCATTCAACATCCAGGGAACCGGACTCGGCCTTCACATCGTCGGAAATTACGTCGATTTGCTCAAAGGCCATATCAGCCTTAAAAGTGAATTAAACAAAGGAACACTCATCAAAATCACTTTCCCCCACCTCATCGCTTAAACCATGAACCCACG
>JAULUX010000270.1:0-9959 GCA_032111385.1 Bacteroidia bacterium | reverse complement strand
CTACGGTCAGCTCAGCGAATTGGATATTGTTCAATTTGCACTGCTCGGCCTCTTCGGTTTTGATCGACCGGGAAGCATTGTTGATGTCGATTTCGCCACGGGAGAATTTTTTAAAGCCTCCTCCTGTACCCGATAGGCCCACAGTGACTTTTACTTCGGGTGCTTCATTTCTAAACTCTTCTGCTACGGCTTCAGTGATGGGGTAAACTGTACTTGACCCGTCGATGCTGATGGAGCCCTTGATCTCGGCGCTTTTGTTTTCAGTGTTTTCAGTCGGTGAACCGCAGGACGCCAGCAGGGCGACGAGGGCGAATGCAATAATTTGTTTCATGGTGGGAGTTTGGGCGTGAATTGACTGCAAATAGATTAAGAAACAGTTACCCCCATGTTTCTCCAGTATTAAGGAAATGTTAAGTACAAAAAAGCCCCCGGAAAGTAGACCGGGGGCTTAAACCTAAAAGGCGAAGAATCAATAGACTGTGTTTTGGGGATCCCAGTTGGCCCAGCTGCTGGTCCAGTCCGTCGTACCGAATGCACCACGGAAGGATACCACTTCCAATCCGTCCATGTTTTGGTTGGCGAAATCCGCGCCGCTTAAAAGAGCGGAACCGGATACCGGCAAAAAGTTGGGTACAGTGGCATAAGGTGCTGTGCTTAATCCAGTTGCATCGTATTGAATACTATTGCCGGATGTTGAGGAGTTGAACCAGTTGCTGATGTTGAATGAGGAACCACTGGCTGTGCCAAGAGGGGCATTGCAGGCTGCTATGATCGTATTCCTGACTTGCAGTGCATCGGCATTTGCGTTGGCCTCGCAAGTGGTGCCGTCAACCAGCAAACCCAAAGGGAAACCGCTAATGAGGGAATTGTAAATGCAGGTCTGGGTGTTCCTTCTCAAATGGGCTCCGCGTTTGAAGTTGGAATTGACTACAGAGGCGGTATCCTGCTTTGGTCCGAATACCGAGATGTTGGAGAAAATACCCTTGGTATTTGGTGTAAGTGCTGTGCCTGTGGCGTCATTATCCGATTCAAATGCATTTGATCCCGAGACGTCGGCTATGTTCGCATCGCGCAGAACGACTCCGAACTGTACTTTGCCTGTATAGCCGTTGTCTGTATCCAGGTCATCATCGGTGGTTTTGTAACTGATGATGTATTTCAGGTTCACATTGCCTCCGAACATTTCATAGGAGTCATCTCCGCAGTAGGAGATCTGGATGTATTCAATCTGCGTTCCCTGTCCGACTCCGCCAAGTGTGAGTCCGTTGATCTCCTGGTTGGGTTGGAATGGGATTCCGGCGTATTCGATCCGGACAAACCGCAATACTCCGGAATTGTCATTCGGATTTGTACCGCCGTAGGATGCATCAGGTCCTCCCTCGATCTGCGCCTCACCACCAGGGAGGTTCACAGGAGCATTTCCGCAAATGATCAAACCGCCCCAATCGCCCGGATTGCGTGATCCCGGTTGCTTGTCCGAGGTGAATACGATCGGCGACTGAGCAGTGCCGTTCGCATTGATCTTGCCTCCCCTGCGGATGATGAGCGTTCCTTTACTGGTTTTGTCCCCCCTGATGATTGTCCCGGGTTCAATGGTCAATGTTGCGCCGGAGTCAACATACACAAAGCCGGTGAGCAGGTAGCTTTTGCTGCTTTCGAATGTGTAGTCGCTGCCTGTGTTCCCTTCGATTTGAATCGTACCGTCGGCAAGTGTGGTCGTTGTGAATACGGTGCCGCCCGACGGGTTGGGTGTTGGGGCTGTTTCATCCTTGTTGCAGGAGGTCATCGTTGCAAGACCCAGCAAAGCGAGTGCTGAGAGTTTTTGGAGATTTTTGAACGGATTCATGGTTGTGAAATGATTTTAATAATTGGATGTCTTTTGGATTTTAATTTTAGTAGATCAGTATCGGACGGTGATGCCCAGGGTGTAGTAGCTTCCGCGTTTGAATTGGTAAACGAGTTCGTCTTTGCTTGTGATGGATCCGTTTTCATCAGAATCCTGTCGCATGGTGACAGCCTGGTTAAGGAGGTCCTGTACCCCGGCTTTTACCTCCAGGTGCTTTCCGATCCCTTTGGTGATGGAGAGGTCAACAACATGACGAGGCAGCTCATATACGCTTGGTGTGCCCTGCGTTCCCACAGCAAATAGCCTGCTTCCGATGATGTTGTAAAGTATGTTGAACTGAAGCTGCTTCTCCTGTTCTGTGTAATACAATCCGCCGTTGATAAGGTAAGGGGATTGCCCCATCATGATTCGTTCTGCGTCCTGACCGACTGCGGCCGTTCCCAGGTCGACCTTGCTGCTGATGTAGGCGGCATTGAGGCCAATCGCAGTTTTGCTGAGAAAGCCGGTTGTAAACAAGGTGTTCATCGATTTGCGCATCTCGATTTCTATCCCCGCGCTTCGGGCCGATTCTGCATTTCGGTATTCAAAATTGCGTGTGCCGCCTGAGCCTGCTCCCGGTTTGAAGTATTGCTCGATGGGCTGCGTGAAGTGTTTATAGAACAACCCGAAACTGATGAGCTCACCTATAGCAGGATACAATTCATAGCGGAGATCGAAATTGTCGATACGCGGAGTTTGCAACGAGGGATTGCCGAACATGACATTGTTGAATACGAAATCATAATAGGCAAAGGGTGCAAGCTCGCGGAACTCGGGTCGGTTCACAGTTCTCCCGTAGGCCAATCGGATGACGGTATTGTCATTCATTGCGTAGTTCCAGCTTATGGAGGGAAGAAGGCTGTTGATCGGATTGTCTACAATCAACGGGTTGTTGTTGTTGTCTGCGCTTTGAAGCTCGAGCCGGTTCATTTCAAACCGTAATCCACCGCTCAAGGTCGATCTCAACCCGATCGGCCAGGAGACCGATGCGTAAAAGGCCTGCAAATCGTTCGTTGCGGTATAACGGTCTGTGCCGTTGGTTCCCTCGTCAATTTTGAAGCCGGTACTGTCGTTGAAATTCTCGGGAGAAAAGACTTCGTTCAGGGGCAGAATGAGTAGTGAATTGTCGAATCGGTCTGTTCTTGATTTCGTATAGGATAGCCAACGTGCTTCGAAATCCCTTTTTTTGCTTTCCAGAAGAACACCGGTCTTGATTTTTGCTTTTTTATTGTTCTTGTTGGCTTTTAACTCGTGCTCGAAACCTCCGGCGAAGAGTAGTGCATCTTCATTAAGTACAGAGAAAAACCTTCCGGCATCCGCCTGGGATGCGGTGCTGTTGATCTGAGTGTAAAAGGCGGGGTCGTCATCAACAAGGCTTCGAAAGGTCCTGATCCTTCTGTAGTCCGGCTCGTTGGCCCGGGTGGTGCTCAAACCTGCCGTCCAGTGGAACTGAGTGCTCTCGGAGCCAAGTTGATGGTTTCCGGAAAGCTGGCCGGAGTAAAAGCGACGTTCATTGTAGCGGAATGCATAGTTGCGCACCTCGTTTCCTTCTTCAATATTTGAACCTGTTCGTGTGGTTGTATTGTTGGCTCCGTTTTGCTGGTAGAGGTTCTTGAACTCCAATTTGTGTTTGGGGCTGATGATGAAACTGAAATTGCTGACGAGTCCGATCGCAACCCGTTGGGTGTAGCTCCTGTCTTCAAAACTGTAAATGGTGTCGCTGATTCCGTTTAAAGCATCAAATTGGTTGTAGTTGATGTTGGTGGCCTCACGTGTTTCATTGGTATTGCTGTATTGCAATCCGGTGATGTTTCCCGCCTGGACCTTTCCGATCTGGAATCTTTTGGCCATGGCCAGCTGGTAGCGCTGGTCGATGGGTGCTGTTACATTCTCTGAAACCCACGTGTTGGGCAGTTTGGCTCCCCATGCGGCTTGTTCTGCAGCACTAAGGCCTGCCAGGTTCGTGGGGAAGCCTGTGGGTAGTGATCGGTCGCCATTGTCCATTCCGAGCCAATCCAGTCGTCCGGTGGATGCCTTTTCAAAGGAGCGAAAGGTGGTGTTGCTTCGTACACCTATTGAGCTTCCGAAGCTGATGAAGTCCTGCTCGGGGAGATTCCTAGTGTAAATTTTTACCACACCGCCTGCAAATTCACCGGGAAGTTCCGGTGATGCCGTTTTGTATACAAGCACGCGATCGAGCATGGCACTGGGTAGCAGGTCGAACGAGAATGCTTTCTTGTCGCTCTCCACACTCGGGGCGAAAGCATCATTGAGCATGACGTTGTTGTACCTTTCACTCAATCCCCGGATCACGACCAGGCGGTCCTCTACGATCGAAATTCCCGGAAGCCTACGGATGACTTCAGAGGTGTTGCGGTCCTGTGTGCGTGAGATCTGCTGGTTCGAAATGCCGTTCACCACCTGCTCCGATTTGCGCATTTCAGCCAGGACGGCGTTTTCGGTATGGGTGATTCGTGTAGAAACGACCTCCGCAGTTTTGAGCTCCTGCAGGTTGCTTCCCAATTCGAAGTCTATCGTCGTCCTGGCGCCATCATTAATGACGATTCCGGATCTCCTGAGCGGTTCGTAACCGACATAACTTACGATAACAGTATAGGTTCCAGGGCGGATGCCTTCGATCCGAAATGCACCGTCGATGTCGGTGACATTCCCGGCTCCGGTTTCCTCCAGCCGGATGTTTGCGCCAATCAGCGTTTCCCGGGTGACCTTGTCGGTCACTTTTCCTTGAAGGATTCCCGATTGGCTCAACCCTGGCAGTGTGAACCCCGTGATTAAACAAATGCTAACAATGAGTTTACCGTAAATTGACATGGAGTTTGTTATTACACTGCAAAGGACCCCACGCAGCGATAACTTAAGTTTAAACCAACTTTAACAGATTGTTATGAACTTTATGCATTCATCTCAATCATGTTTCGGTAATCATTCGTTCAATTCAAGAGGAAAAAACAGGATTTCCTCAAGTACGGCTAAAATTAGGCTACCTTTAATCCTAACTTAACATTCCCCTAACATTGCCTGGAGACCTTTGCTGTGGAAAAAAGTATGAGCTCGGACAAGATCAAGATTCTCCTTGTAGACGATGAACCGGATATTCTGGAGTTCATGGAATACAATCTGGCCAAAGAAGGCTATGAAGTGTTCCTCGCCAAGAATGGTAAGGAGGCTGTCGAAGTTGCTAAGCGTGAACGACCTCAGCTGATTATTTTGGACATCATGATGCCTACGATGGATGGCATTGAGGCTTGTCGACAGATACGGGAGATTCCCGATTTGCAGCAAACGCTTATTGCATTCCTTACGGCACGTAATGAAGAGTATTCACAGATCGCCGGTTTCGATGTCGGAGCCGATGATTACATCTCAAAACCCGTCAAGCCACGCATACTGACCAGCCGGATCAAGGCTTTGCTTCGTCGTGTCAACGGAGTCCAGCAACCACAGGTGCCTGTCATCCAGATCGGTAATCTACGCATTGACCGTGAGAAATACCTTGTGTTCAAAGACGATGTCGCTTTGTCCTTCCCAAGGAAGGAGTTTGAATTACTGGCTTTACTCACCTCCAAGCCCGGTAAGGTTTTCTCAAGGGAAGACATTCTAGCCAGGGTGTGGGGGAATGATATCATTGTGGGGGATCGGACAATTGATGTTCACATCCGGAAGATTCGTGAGAAACTCGGAGACGAATCCATTAAAACCATAAAGGGTATCGGTTACAAATTCGATATCTGATTCCTTTGGTGATTGTTCGTTTTTTCAGAGCTCCCTTCGGGTGACTTTTAGTGCTATAGCCTATTTTTGATTTAATTCTTCCTGTGAAAGAGCAGCATTTCTTCAAGACTTCATTCGCCACGGCTTTGGCCATGGCCATCCTGTTGACGGCTGTGGTGCGTGTACTTTTCCTGGCCACCGGGCAGACTTTTCAGTGGGTCTATTACCTGGTGTTTTTCGGTTCCGTACTTGTGTTCAGTGTGCTTTTTTTTCGATTCCTCTACATCAGGTACGTTTATTCAAGCCTCAGTCAGATCTACCAGAGGATCTTGGCCTTACGGAACCGCAGCGGATTCAGCAGGTCTTTTCACGGTTCCATTCCCGGGATCCGGTATGAGATCAACCGCCTGCTTGATGAATGGAGTGAAGCTTCCCGGGAAGAGATTGACAATCTGAAACAGGTTGAAAACTACCGTCGGGATTTTTTGGGGAATGTCTCCCATGAATTGAAGACCCCTCTTTTTTCGGTTCAAGGCTATATTCACACCTTGATCGATGGTGGAATCGAGGACCAGGATATCAATATGCATTACCTGGGAAAGGCCTCCAGGGGCATTGATCGCCTGGTGCATATTGTGGAAGATCTTGAGTCGATCTCCCGATTGGAATCCGGTGAGCTGATTGTAGAAAAACGCACCTTCGATATTCTGGACCTTGTCAGGGATGTGATCGATTCACTTGAATTGATGTCCTCAGACAAGAAAGTGTCCTTCGAGGTGAAATACGATGGGCCGGATCAGGCTTTTGTCAATGCTGACAAGGATATGATCAGGCAGGTGCTTGTGAACCTGGTTGTGAATTCCATTAAGTACGGAACGGAAGGAGGAAAAACGATTGTGAATGTTCATCCCGGCAAGGAGAAGTTACTGGTAGAAGTTTCGGATAATGGTATTGGCATAGAGAAAAGACACCTTGGTCGTCTGTTCGAGCGTTTTTATCGTGTGGACAGTGCAAGGTCCAGAGAGCAAGGCGGAACGGGACTTGGTCTCGCCATTGTCAAACACCTAGTTGAAGCGCATGGGGAGTCCATTCAGGTCACCAGCGAATACGGAGTAGGTACGACCTTTTCTTTCACTCTCCCGGTCAGCCGTTAGTCACCCTCTTTTCCGGAGAGTTGATTCGGTATCTTTGGCGAATCAATTCACGTTTAAAACCATGAACAAGAAAGAAGCGACCCGATCACGTTCTTCAAAAATAGCTTCATTTGATCCGAATGGTCCTGCACGGTCTGATGCCAATGTGTTCGGACTCCCCTTCAGTGCCGATGAATCATCTGTAGTTTTGGTGCCGGTACCCTGGGAAGCAACGGTGAGTTATGGAGGCGGAACAGCAGATGGTCCTCAAGCTATTTTTGATGCTTCTGCCCAGGTGGACCTTTATCATCCGGAATTCCCGGGTCTTTGGAAGCAGGGGGTGCATATGTTGCCGGTTCCCTCTGCACTTCGAAAACAATCGTCTAAGGTTCGGAAAACTGCAGAAAAAGTAATCGATTTGTTGTCTGAGGGAAAAACGAAAGCTGGCAAAGTGCCTATGCCATCGATGATAAAGGAGGTTGAAGCTGCTTGTGAATCGATGATCGGTCATGTTCAGGCTGAGACTAAAAAATGGTTGTCGCAAGGCAAGCTTGTGGGATTGGTGGGAGGTGATCATAGTACCCCACTGGGGTTCATTCGCGCCCTTGCTGAAAACCACAGCTCTTTTGGTGTATTGCAGATCGATGCCCACATGGATCTTCGCAATGCATACGAAGGTTTTAAATACTCACACGCATCGATCATGTACAATGTCCTTCAGGACAAGAAGATTTCCGGATTGGTGCAGGTGGGTATCCGTGATTATTGTGAGGAAGAAGCAGAGTACGTCAGGAAGAGCAAAGGGAGGGTGAAGGTGTTTTCCTATGCGGATGTTTCGCATGCCTCTTACAACGGTAGATCGTGGGCCAGGCAATGTCAGGAGATTATCAAAGCGCTGCCTTCGAAAGTCTATGTGAGCTTCGATATAGACGGCCTCGACCCCAAGTTGTGCCCGAACACCGGAACTCCGGTGCCCGGTGGTTTTGAGTTTCATGAGATCACTTTTCTTTTATCGGAGCTGGTTCGAAGCGGCCGACAGGTAGTCGGTTTTGATTTGAACGAGGTGTCTCCCGGCAAGACTGATTGGGACGGGAATGTAGGATCACGCATGCTCTTCCATCTGTGCGGTGTACTCGCGGCTTCCAATGGATTGAAGGTGAACTGATGTCATGAGAAAATAAAAAAACGCAGGTTGCATTGGCAGCCTGCGTTTTTTTTGAGGAGATCTGATCTTATTATTTTAATTCCGCCGATATGGCGTTACGGAAGACGAAGTTGTTGTTGGCGTCTAGGTCGACCTCTATGGAAGAGTCCTTGTGGATGGCTCCGGACAGGATCTGTTTGCTAAGCTCGTTCATGATTTTCTTCTGTATCACCCGCTTCAACGGTCTTGCGCCGAATTGTGGATCGTAACCCAGTTGTGCGAGCCACTCTGTTGCGGCAGGGGTGATGCTGAGGTGGATGTCGTTCTCCTGAAGCCTTTTAACAAGGGCGTCGAACTGCAGACTGACGATTTGTTGAATTTCCTCCCTGGTCAAGGGGCTGAACATGATGATTTCGTCGATCCGGTTGAGGAACTCAGGGCGTATGGACTTCTTCAGCATTTCGAACACTTCAAGCCTTGTTTTCGCAAGCACCTCCTCTTTGTTCAGTTCAGTCATGTGTTCCATGTTGTCCTGGATGAGATGAGCCCCGATATTGGAGGTCATGATGATGATCGTATTCTTGAAGTTGGCTATTCTTCCTTTGTTGTCGGTTAGTCGTCCGTCGTCAAGTACCTGTAGTAGGATGTTGAATACGTCCGGGTGTGCTTTTTCAATTTCATCAAGCAGCACGACGGAGTAGGGGCGACGGCGTACCGCTTCCGTGAGTTGACCTCCTTCATCATAACCTACGTATCCCGGAGGTGCACCGATGAGGCGGCTTACACTGTGGCGTTCCTGGAATTCGCTCATGTCGATGCGGGTCATGGCATTTTCATCATTGAACAGGAACTCGGCCAATGCTTTGGCAAGTTCTGTTTTACCGACACCGGTGGTGCCCAGGAAGATGAATGAACCAATGGGCCTTTTGGTATCCTGTAGGCCGGCTCTGCTTCGACGGACTGCATCCGACAATGCGGCGATCGCGTCTTCCTGACCTACGACCCTGTTGTGAAGCTCTTCTTCCAGATGGAGTAATTTCTCGCGCTCGCTTTGCAGCATTCTCTTGAGCGGAATGCCGGTCCAGCGACTGATCACCTCTGCGATGTCTTCACTGTCTACCTCCTCCTTGATCATCGCTTTGTTTTGTTGGGCGTCGACGAGTTGTTTCTGGCTCTCGGAAAGTGTGGCCTCCGCCTCCTTGATTTTGCCATAACGGATTTCGGCGACTTTCCCATAATCACCGGAACGTTCGGCCTGGTCTGCTTCCAGCTTGAACTGCTCGATGCGCTCCTTGGTTTGTGTGATGGTGTCGATCACTTTCTTTTCAGACTCCCAACGTGCCTTGATGCGGTTACGTTCCTCGTTGAGGTTGGCGAGCGTTTCGCTCAGTTCAGTCATCTTCTTCTCATCGCCTTCCCTCTTGATGGCCGCTCTCTCAATCTCAACCTGCATAATCTTACGTTGGATCTCATCCAGCTCTTCCGGAACGGAGTCCATTTCCAGACGAAGCTTTGCAGCCGCTTCGTCGATCAGGTCAATGGCCTTATCCGGCAGGAAGCGCCCTGTGATGTAGCGGTCACTCAGCTCCGCTGCAGCAATGATGGCCTCGTCCTTGATTCGAACTTTGTGGTGCGATTCGTAACGCTCCTTCAGTCCGCGAAGGATGGAAATAGCATCCTTGACATCGGGCTCCTCTACCATCACCTGCTGGAAACGGCGCTCCAGCGCTTTGTCCTTTTCGATATACTTCTGGTATTCGTTCAGTGTTGTCGCTCCAATGGCTCGCAATTCTCCTCTGGCCAATGCGGGTTTGAGTATGTTGGCAGCATCCATGGCTCCTTCCCCCCCGCCACCGGCACCCACGAGCGTATGGATCTCGTCGATGAAAAGGACTATCTCTCCTTCTCCACTGATGACTTCTTTTACAACAGACTTCAAGCGCTCTTCAAACTCACCCTTGTATTTTGCTCCGGCGATCAAAGAACCCATATCCAGTGAGTAGATGACCTTGCTTTTCAGGTTTTCTGGTACATCTCCGTTGATGATCCTGTGTGCAAGTCCTTC
>JAULUX010000269.1:0-6367 GCA_032111385.1 Bacteroidia bacterium | reverse complement strand
TTAGGAGCCATCATACGCAAAGGGGGCATGGGACTTCCTTTGGTGATCTCCATTCTATTTTTCCTGGCTTATCACATCACCAGTATCACAGGAGAAAAGTTCGCGCGGGAAAGCATCATACCTTCCTGGCAAGGGATGTGGCTTTCGTCTGCAATACTTTTTCCAATCGGTCTGTTCCTGATCTTCAAAGCGACTCACGACTCCAGGTTGTTCGATTCGGAGGCTTACACTCAAATGTTCAAAAAGTTTGGAGCACGGTTCTCCGCCAAATCCAAAGCGTGAAGATCCTCCAGTTGTGTCCCCGCGTACCTTTTCCCCCTGTCGACGGCGGAGCCATCGCCATGGTCAGCATGCGGGAAGGATTGGAAGAGAATGGTTGCACGGTGAAGGTGTTTTGTTTTAATACTACAAAGCATCCGGTTCGAATCGATGGTCTTGACCAGTCCTTGGTCCGGCGGTTGGGCCTCGAGTCTGTTGATGTCGATAACCGTGTGCGTCCCATAAATGCGTTTTTGAACCTTGTCAGGAACAAATCTTACCATTTGAGCCGTTTTTCCAGCAAAGCTTTCGAAGGGAAGCTCGAAGAAATACTGAAGCGAGAGCGATTTGATGCAGTCATTCTGGAAAGCATATTCATGCAGGAAGCCATTCCGGTCATACGCAAAATGTCCAGTGCCCCCGTCATTTTACGCGCACACAACGTGGAACATGCCATCTGGCAAGGTTTGGCGGCAACCGTAAAGAATCCGTGGAAGCGATGGTACCTAAAGCGCCTCGCCGGACAGCTTGAACGGGAAGAAAAGAGGATACTTTCGGAAGTCGACGGTATTATCGCCATTACGGAGGACGATGCCCGAACTATTGAATCGCTCATTTCGAAAGTACCTGTCTTTGTATCCCCCACGGGAATTCACGTGGAAAACTACAAATGGAACCCGGATCCCGACCCGTTGATCGTGGCACATATCGGTGCCATGGATTGGCAGCCGAATGTTGAAGGGATACGGTGGTTTTTGAATGAAATTTGGCCCAAAGTCTTTGCGGTGATTCCTGAAGCCCGCCTGAAGCTCGCCGGAAAGAATATGCCGGATTCATTAATGCAATACGGCAAGGCTGAGGTAAGTGTTCAAGGTTTTGTGTCGGATGCCCATGAATTTCTGTTCGAAGCAGGCATTGTCGTCATCCCCCTTCTAAACGGCAGCGGAATGCGCATCAAACTTCTTGAGAGTATGGCACTGGGAAAGGCTATTGTCAGCACCGGCATCGGTTGCGAAGGGGTTCCTGTGAGGAACGGAAACGAGATTCGAATTGCAGATACATCTCAAGATTTCGCCGACGCATTGATTGATCTGCTTCGAAACCATGATCTGCAGAGCCAAATGCGCGTGAAAGCGAGAGAATTGGTGGCTGAGAGGTTCGATAACCGTTCCATCGGCTCGGGCACGGTGCGCTTTATCGGCAGGCTTTCTAAATTGAACTAAAGTTTGCAATTGTATGTATTTGATTTTTAGTTATTTAATCCGTATTTTCTCTAAAAATCGGATTTTATTTCCCCAAAGCACAAACTTTCACTAAGTTTGCAGCCCCGTAATACGGGGTAAACCGCTTGACCACCATGGACTTACTCAAAGTAGCACAAGAGCAACTAATCGAAAAGAAAAACTGGCCCGACTTCAAAGCCGGTGACACCATCACTGTGTTTTATAAAATCATTGAGGGCAACAAGGAGCGTGAACAGCAATTCCAAGGTGTTGTCTTGCAACGCCGCGGGGCAGGACTGACCGAAACCTTTACCATCCGCAAGATTTCCGGTGGAGTAGGGGTTGAGCGTATTTTCCCGATCAATAGTCCAAAAATCACCCGTATCGATGTCAACAAGCGTGGCAAAGTGCGTCGCGCCAGGATTTTCTACTTGCGTGATATGATTGGAAAGAGTGCCCGAATCGAAGAGAAAAAGATGGTTTCGAAAGGCTGATTAGTCGCCTTACCAATACTAAGACAACCCCGCCCAACGGCGGGGTTTCGTTTTAAGTTAAGCGTCCTATCTTTACCACTAGATCAACCGCGCAAGAAGCGCCAGACTGTGATTCAGCGGATAATAATTTCTAGGTCAGCAGTTCAACCATTTAGGTGCTTGAAATGGTTTGCCTTCTTGTTTTTGAATGTTGGAATAGCCAACATTCAAACCAACGCCCAGGAGATAACGGTTAGGCTATTGTATCCTGCAGAAAACGGTGGAGAGCGCATTTATGCGGTGCATTTCCGGAATACATCTCCGGATAGCATCATGGTATTGCATGCTCAGGAGTCTCAGCTTCCTCCTTTCATCAACAACTACAAATGGGAGAAAACCGGTAAAAATGGAGATGCTCCGGTCACTGTTTACCTCGGACGATCCGACAATCCGTTTCTTCCTGAACAATACCGGGCGACCAAAACACTCGCACCATTGGGCGAACTTGAACTTTATTTCAGACTTCGCAACTTGAATGAAGAAGTGCAGAAATCACTGCTGGTCTATTTTTCCATGCTTTCAGACCGGTATGCCAGTGAGTTCCTGCTGCTTGAAAAAACAGGAACGGCATCCGCCTTGAAGCGCTGTAAATCACTTAAGCAAAAGCACGGGGTGGTTCACAAACGGAATTCGGCTTTTTAATTCAGGGAAGGGTCAAAAGCTCTGAATTGATTTCTTAGTGTACCAAAGTTTTTAAGTGTACAAAGCTTGAATTTCATTGATCTTTCCCAATCCTCTATCAGGTGAAGCGCCTGCTGAATACTGGATTATCAACTATAAGCGGCTCCATGTAAAAAATGACTTGCGGATGTGCCGGGTTCTTCCTAAATTGTGAGGTTGGTGGGGGTGCTGAATGCTGAATACAGTCATCACCAATTAAAATAGCTCATTGAACCATATATCAACTTGACAATCAATTATATATAAATGAAAGCGGCGCAAATGAAAATCCGGAGGAGCATGCTGTTCTTTTTCTGCATTTTAACAGCCTGGGCGTTACCTGCACTGAAGAATGATGCAAATGGACAGACCACCTATTTCGTAAACGATGCCAGTACACTGAACGACCAGTTCACGTCTGCCATTGGAAGCAATGCCAATCCCGGAACTGCTGCCGCCCCTTTCCTTACCATTCAGTTTGCCATCAATCAGGCATCGAACGGTGATATCATCACGGTGGATGCAGGAACTTACAACGAAGATGCAACGACTTCAACAGGGTTAAACACGGGAAAACTGCTACGGTTCATTGGAGCGACCGACGCCGGCAACAATCCCATCAGTATTCTGGTCGGATCTCTGCTGATGAATAACAACGACGCCCAAAGCATGCTGAATATGCGGTTCAAGGCGGCCGGCCCCAATGCCTACCTGGTGCAGATCCGTAACGTGAACGGGTTTACGTTCACCAATTGCGTGTTCGACGGCAGCAACCAGTTCATGCTCTTGCCTTCCAAAAACGGCATCAACCACGAAACCGGTCCGGAAGGTAATTCCGATATCCTTGTTCAGAATTGCCGCTTCATCGACGGTTTGTACGTCTCCATCAACTCCCGCTGGAGAGACGTCACTGTTCGCAATTCCGTATTTACGAACGTAAAGAGCGGAATCAACCATTATGGGGACGACAGCCTCCTTGTAGAAAACTGCGATATTGATGTCATCGCTCAGGCTCCTTTCGCCGATTCGTATTGCGTGCGCTTCGGAGTAGGAACCAACGATCCGACCAGCAAGCTCAAGGTTGCCAACTGCAAGATGAACGTGAACAGGAATGGATGGGTAGCTGCCACCGGTTATTACCACTGCTCCGTCTGGATTCGTCCGAGCGCATTGGGTCCGGTTGAAATCAACAACTGCTCCTTGAATGCAGAACTGGTCAACAATGGTCCGGATGACGTGGATGCCACTTGCAATTACTGGGGAAGTTCATGCGGCCCGGGGATATCTCAAATCATCAATACCACTGCGGCCACCATCACCACCGCCCCCTGGACCTACGACGGGACCGACACCAGTCCATTGCCCGGCTTCCAGCCAAGCGTAGGCAGTTGTTCCTCCAGTGACCTGAATCTTACCTCCGAAGTTCGTAACGTAAGTTGCTTCGGTGACCAGAATGGATCCATCAATCTGTTTGTTACCGGTGGAATCCCGCTTTTGTCGTATACCTGGAGCAATGGCGCCACCACCCAGGATCTTTCTAACCTCGGTGCGGGAACCTACACGGTGACGGTTACTGACGCCTGCGGTGCAAGCGAAATCCTGACTGCTACTGTCCTCGAACCTGCTCCGGTTACCTTATCGGTTGTCACAACGGATATAGGCTGCGCCACCTGTTTCGGTACCATTATCGCTGTAGCTTCCCCGGGGGCTTCCATTACCGTCAACGGAGCACCCTATGATCCGAACACTCAGTACGCTGCCGGAACTTATACCATTTTGGCATCAGCACCCAATGGTAATAACGACGGGTTCTGCACAAAGGACACTACAGTCACTATCGTCGTGCTATCGGGAACACCGAAGTACCTGATCGTCGATATTGAAACCAACAGAGCATTTTATTACGACAACAACTTCAATTTCATCCAGAGCAATCCGATGTCCACCACAGTGCTTTTCGGCATCACCAACGCCAACGATGTGACCTACGACGGTACCTACGTTTATGTCCTCGACGGACGAAATAAGCGAGTGTACAGGAGCGACCAGGCAGGAGCAGTAGCTGAACGCTGCCGGCCACTACGATCCAATACCAACACGGCCTTGAACCCATTGACAGGTTTACAGGTGATTGGAAACAGCATGTATGTCCTCGATAAGCAATCCAAATCGGTATACAGATACAACCTGAACACCGCTTTCAGCAACTCAAATGCACGACTACTCGCGAACCAGAAACTCACGCTTATCAATGGAGCCTCGGAAGCCCTTGCTTTCGACGGAACCTATTTCTATGTACTTAACGACGGCCCTCAAGCCAAAACATTATTCAAATACGATCTCAACGGCAACGCATTTGGCAGATCCCGTCCATTGCGTACACCGACCGGCGGGCCACTTGATCACGTCACAGGAGCAGTTGTTGACGGCGGAACAATTTGGATCACCGATCGTAATCTGAATAAGGCTTTTTCATATCCTATGTCGGCACTTTTCACGGGTTCATCCCTTTTGAACGCCACCTCCGCCAAGAACCTGAACTCAGACAACGACGACCCTACAGGTATCACCCTTATCAACACCACCTCATTGCTGAGAGAAACCCCATCGACGGAAGAAAATGAGCTAGGACTTGACGTCAGGGCCTATCCGAATCCCAATCAGGGAACATTCAGATTGCAGATCGAACGCCTGGATGAAAAGCGTGAATGCATGGTCCGTGTCATCGACATGACAGGGCGCCTGGTATCTTCCGGAATAATCGAAACAGGAGTAAGTTTCGTGGAGAGGACCATCAGCATGGAAGACGCAGGCAAAGGCGTATATTTGGTTTTCGTTGAACAAGGCGATCGGAGGAAGACCATTCGTGTGGTGGTGGAATAACATCCTTGCCCGTAATTAATCATTTGTAAAGAACGTTCTACGACGCCTCCGTAAGGGGGCGTCGGTTTTTGGGTACGGAAAGGAATTTGAAGCAGAATCAAATCTTGCCAGGCAAGATTATAAATCCATTGTTGGTGCTAAGCTTGGCGACGAATAACTGACTCATCAGCCGGTCGAAGGGGAGGTCTAGTCCAGCTTGCCTTTGAAAAAAAATTAAGGTTGGGATTTTCCCCGATTCATGAAGAGTTGCAAATCCAACGCGGGTGCTTCGCACTGCTTTTCTTTTTGTGCCGTCAATGCCCTTGCAAGCACGAAAACCTTTTTTAGATAGGAGGGATTGCATATCCCCGGTTCACCCGGAGTTGCGGAGTTGAAAGCTCTTCTTTTGTTCCGTCAGTGCCCGTGCAAACACGATAATCTTTTGTGGACAAGAGGGATTGCATATCCCCGGTTCACCCAGAGTTGCAAATCCAATGCGGGTGCTTCGCACCGATCTTCTTTTTAGGTCGCCCTAAACGTGCAAGCACGAAGGGCGCCCTAAAAAGAAGAGGCCTCCTTGTAGGAGGCCCCGCATTGGAATTACCCGTGGTCCCAGAGGGATTCAAACCCCCAACCTTCTGATCCGTAGTCAGATGCTCTATTCAGTTAAGCTATGGAACCATTTCCCCGACTTTTGGGGACTGCAAATGTAATGGTTTTGGAAATTGAAAAGGTATCGTGATTTCAAATTCCATTTAAATCAGGGGGCATCGGTAAAATGCCGTATTACCTGTTATGCATAATGGAAAAAAGGTAAATTTTTAGGATTGT
>JAULUX010000268.1:11165-15466 GCA_032111385.1 Bacteroidia bacterium | reverse complement strand
CAGCGGTCTCCGTCGCATTTGTCGGCGCAGATCACTTCCCGAACCTCGGGAGCGAAAATCTCGGCACCGCCTCCGGGGATCGAATCCAGGCCCTTGCCCTGCAGATAAGCCACTCCCTCTTCGGCGCTCATTTTGGCCTTGCGGAACATGTAATCGAGCTCCACGGCCGTGAACGCTTTGATGTGGATATCGGGACGATGGGCCTTGATGCGAGAGAGCAATTCCCCGAAGAATTCAAGATCCATCTTGGGGTGAACTCCTCCTACGATGTGTACTTCCGTCACCGGTTGTCCATCGTACGCCTTGACCTTGTCGAGCATCTCCTGAATGCTCAACTCCCATCCATCTTCCCTGTTTTTATAATTGCGCGAGTAGCTGCAGAAATTGCAGGTGAATACGCACACATTGGTCGGTTCAATGTGGAAATTGCGGTTGAAATACGTGTAGTCGCCGTTTTTCCTTTCCCGGACGTTGTTGGCCAGGATCCCGCAGAGGTCGGGAGAAACATGTTCGAAAAGGAAAAGTGCGTCATCGTCACTTATCCTTTCTGCATTCTGCACTTTGAGGGCTATCGCAGCCAGACGTGGATCGGAATTACCGATCAGGAGCTCTGTCTTCATCATTGCTGCAAAAATACCTAGACCTCAGTTGCAAACCGGTATCCCGCCGGAAGTTGTTCCTTCTCCCGGTAAAAAAACCACACGGGCTGCACCCGAGACTCCATCGGCCAGTACCCCCACCATATATACACCGGCAGGCAGCCCTTCCAGGTTCACCAGGAAGGAGTCGCCCGGATTCACCGTACGCTTTTCCGACCGGATGATCTGTCCGAGGGCATTGCAAATCAGGATATCGGCGTCTTCCAACGGGCTGTCGAAACGGGTTTTCACACACGTCACAGCACCGGATAAAAGCGGATTGGGGTAAGCCGTCAAGCCCGCTTCATTGCAATTCTCTTCGGTGGAACCTGTAACAACGAATCCTGCACTTCGGTAGTTGTTGACATTGAAATCATCACTCTCCAGAATTGAAAACTCCATGACCTGACGACCGATACCGGCACCGATCAACGGTAAAGTCAGGTTAATGGAATCCATTGGCTCTAAAATTCCGTTCCATACGTATCGCTTCTTGAACCCATCGGCATTTCCGTACTCTACCGTTAGTTTCCGCAGGGTATCCTGACCCTGATTGACGATACGGATCCGTGGTTTGAGGCATCTTTTGCTTGTGATGAACACCGGGGATAATACTGTATCGATCGCAACATCCGAACCTTGAGCGGAAGGCAGAATGTGACCTGTCGAATACCTTATGGAATCGCGCTGATTGAACAGCACGGCGCGCATCTTTTTCGACTGCCCCTTGGTGAAGAATGACATGCAGGCATCATCCGTGTAATCCATGTAATTCATAAACATGATTCCGGGAAAATCAGGTTCACACGCATCGGTTAGCGGAAAACTTCTGCAGCGGTAGTTGGCATCAGCCTGGTTGGGGGTATCGTCAAAAATCTGGTCGGTACCCGTGAAATCTTTTCCCGTACATAAGCCGCCGTCGTCGCCCCAGATATGCAACAGGGCCAGCCAGTGACCGACCTCGTGGGTGGCGGTACGTCCCCCGTCGTAGGGATAAGCTACCGTACCGCGTCTACCGACTGCCTTGTAACTGAGAACCACGCCGTCCTGTGAAGAACCGGTCGAACTGGGAAAATTGGCAAAACCAAGAATGTTGTTCGCCAGCGGACAAATCCAAATGTTCAAATAGGAAGAGGAAGGCCAGGGAGTGTAACCGCCCGAATCGGAAACGAAAATATCGTTGTCGGTTTGACTGAAATTGGATTTGTAGGTGGGTTTCCGGTTGATTCCGTTTGTGCGGTTGCCGGAAGGATCTCGTTTGGCCAGAGCGAAACGAATGCGGGTATCGGCCGCAATCGAATCCCAGACGGATGGTACATCAACTGCAGAGGGATTCAGAAGGGAGAAATCCTCGTTAAGTACATCAATCTGCGACTGGATCTGCTCGTCGGAAACGTTCTGTCCGGGTTCGTTGTACAAGACATGCACTACGACCGGTATGGTGATGAAATCGGTGTCGTTGAAGGCGGAAGAGACCCTGTTCTGACCGGCCAGGGGATTTGATGCTGCATAGGCCGGATCGGTTGACATCAGATACCGATGACGGTCCATGCTCGCACACCGGTGGGATTGAGCCTGTACCTGAAGTGATAAAAAGGTTAGGGCTGAAAAAATAAAAAAAGTGAATCCGGGAAAAGAAGAACAGACGACATGCCCAGCATGAAGAGAGCGTCTTCTGTAAACGGATTTCATTGGAGGATGTAAAAACGGGGTGATCAAGATTCCCTTTTCGATTTATTAATGAATGACCTGCAAGGCTCCGGTAAAGCGTCCTTTTTCACTTCTCCATTCCACGAAACAGTAGCCGGTCTCGAAATGCTGAAGATCGAGGGTGATCGATGTTTGGGCATTCAATACTGTCTCTCTTGAGAGTAAAGCGCCTCTCACATCATAAACACTCAACACTCCTTCTCCCAAGCCGCTTGTACCGGGAAGTTCGATCCTGACCATATCGCCGGCGGGATTGGGGTACATCAATAACCTACCGGGCCCTTCAGATTCGATCAGTCCGGCGACAGGAGGTGTACAAGCCGGAGAATTCCGCTGGGCGATGCGCATCGGCGAGGCCTGCAACACGGTTTGCATGCGGGTTTTCTGGTTGGCGGTGTACATTTTCAACGAAAGGTCGTTGCAGTAATCCATGTAGTTCATGAACATGTCTCCGTTCGGAGCATTTCCTGTACAACTGCTCAGACTCGGAAAAATCGGATTACCGAAGTTGGCGGTATTCTGAGGAGGGGTGTCGCTGCAATAGTCGTTGCCGCAAGTAGCATCACCCCAGATGTGCCGAAGACCAAGCCAGTGACCGATCTCGTGGGTGGCGGTTCGGCCTTTGTTGTAGGAAGGGTCCAGGTTGCCTGTACGGCCGACACATCGGTACCACAAGACAACACCATCGGTAGTAGCGGTACCTACACCGGCTGTTATTCCCGGCAGACCGCTAGATGGTGGAAATGTTGCGTAACCCAGCAATTGGGAAGCGCCGGTGCTGAAATCAGGCAGAACCCAGATGTTCAGGTACTGATTCGTATTCCAGATCGTACGTGGCTTGATGGCTGTGTCGATGTATGTCTTTTGGTACGGAGGTGCCGTAAAATTGAGGCTTGTCCGGTTGATGCGCCTGATGCCTGTAGAGGGCAGACCATCAGGATCACGCTGAGCCAGGCAGAACTCGATCTCTGAGTCGGCGGAAACACCCTGGAAGACCGAAGGAACCGTGGCCCAATCGGCGTTCAGCTTTCGGAAATCCTCGTTCAATACGGTGATTTGCGACTGGATCTGTGCATCACTGATGTTGTATCCGGCACCAACGCCGGTACCGGTGTGGATCACGTGAAAAACCACAGGGATGGTATACACCACAGATCCGGTACGGTTCGTAGCGGCCTGTTCATTGTGTTGCCTGATGAGCGGTTGTAGCCAGGCTTCATACTCTTCACCAGGATGCTCGGTTCCGCATGTCCTGTGCGGACTGCCGGAATGGACGTTTGAAGACTGAGCATTAACGCCCAGATTGCATAATAGTCCGGCACCAATCACAAAGAGTGCCTTAACGCTTGATTTGATGGTCATACGGTAATGGGTAGCAGTGTTGTCAGAAAGTAAAGTTAAGGAATTTCAGGGGCGATGGGGATTTGTTGATTGGCTGACCGGGTAGTGTATTGGCTACCAACGGTTGGGAATTTTGTAAACATTGGAGGAAGTCAAACCCGGAATTTAACCATAGCGGGCCGGCGGATCAGCAGTGGACTCAGCAGGGTGATTTGATGAAAAGGGGAATGGTCAATTGAGGTGAGAGCAGAGCGAACCATTCACCTCACTCCCCGAACCCCATCAGCAGATAGGGCGGTTCGGCGTGCAGGATCTTTTTACCGGACCACAATGCCGGATGGACTCCGGTGGTATCCATTAACCGATATTGGATGGTGACCGGGCTTTTCACCAGGCTATCGGGCAAGGCGCGGTAACGCTGAACAGCCTGTTGCAGGATATTTCCCGTCAGGCTGGAATCGGCTTCCACATCGTAGACATTACAGAATAGTCGATACCAATTCAGCATGAATGCCGGGGTATGGATGATGGCTTTGTACCCCACGGGCATGCTCCGCCGGGCCTCGCAAAGGAACGAAGGATCATCAGGGGGAGCCAATACCACGCCTTCAG
>JAULUX010000268.1:0-11155 GCA_032111385.1 Bacteroidia bacterium | reverse complement strand
TGATCCATACATGCATTTTCTCAAGGGGCTGGGGCTGGTATCGTCCAACCTCGTACCGACGCGCCATGCGTTCGAAGGGGATGGGAATGAACTGGGTGATGAAAAGGAGAACCAGGAAAGTGAAGCCCCAGGATGCTTTGGTCAACCAGTCCGGCGGCACAAAAGACTTGAACCTATCGGCCAGCCATACCGAAATCACCACCCCACCCACGATACCCGGCCAAACCGTGGATTTGAACAATTGGGTTTTGCCCACTGCTACTGAATCAAAAATTCCGAAACCGACCACGTACACGAAGATTCCGGAAAGTACCCCCAGCATCATCACCCTGAACAGGATTTTCAGTGCCTCGTTCTTTATTCCTGAGGAGAGGTACCACACGACTGCCCACCAGGCGGTGGTGAGCACATAATCGGTCAACGGAAATGCAGCCGGCACATAATGATGAGCGTTGCGAATGTAAAACAGGATACGGGTAAACTCTGTCCGCAACGAAGGATCCATCGGTTCAGACTGCTGAAGGACGATCGGAACAAGCATCGGGGCTGCGGACAGCAGATACACTGCCCCCTGAGCTAACATCCCTTTCAGCCTTCCCTCAGTTGAAGATGAAAAGAAATTTCTCGCCAGTAGTAAAACGACAAGCTGCAGACCGATCAGCACCTGAAACAGGGAACCTATGCCACAAAGTCCGGCAGATAATAGAGGATGGCCTCTTTCATTGGCAAGGAGCCCCTGACAGCAAAACGCCATGGCGATGGCTGTACAGGTCAGTTGAACGTCAGTCCACTCGTTTCCACCGACGGTGATTCCGCCGAAAAAAAGCAAGGCCCAGGGTGCCAGAATCGGTGCGATTCCATTGCCATACAACCGGGCAAGTCCCGACAATGCTGAAGTGATGGCCACCAGGGTGGACAAATAAAGTATGAAGACCGTTACGGGAAGCGGAAAGAACTTGCCCAATGAGGCTAACAGGTGCGCATAGTAGAATCGCACCGTGAATTCCACGGTCTGCTCCGGAACGATGTAATCGGAAGGATATAGTGATGGATCCAGCAGGCGGTACACAAAAGGCAGATGCTCCTCCTGGTCACCACCGTTGAATTGATATCCCTTGTAGGCCACAAAAGCCACGGCGGCAGCTACTGCCACCGAGAACCGTTCCCATTTTCCTTTATTTTCCATCACACATTTGTAAAAATAAACCGATTCCCCACGCCAGGCCGTATGAACAATCAGGCCGGCCTCTGCGTTCCTTACATTTGAGATCAGAGACCATCGCTATGCAAACCACTCGCATCCTTTTGGCCGAGGACGAACAAAGCCTTTCCGATACCATCAAATTGAATCTTGAACTGGAGGGCTACAAGGTACAGGTCGCCCCCGACGGTAAGAAAGCCCTCAAAACCTTCCGGGGCGAGCGCTTCGACCTGGTGATCCTTGATGTGATGTTGCCTGAAATGGACGGGTTCACGGTCTGCGAAGCCATCCGGCTAGAAAACACACGGGTGCCGGTTTTGTTCCTGACCGCCAAGCATGCATCCTCTGACCGCGTCACCGGGCTTAAGATCGGTGCAGACGATTACCTGACCAAGCCGTTCAACCTCGAAGAGTTGCTACTTCGGGTCCAGAATCTCCTGAAGCGCAGCCAGACCGCAGAGCAGGCTCCTGTTTCAATTGGCAGCTCCTATACTTTCGATGGGTTCACCGTTCAATTTCAGGAAATGAGCGTGACCACACCCGACGGTTCAAAAATTCCGCTCACCAAAAAGGAAAATACCCTGCTCAAATTGCTCATCGACCGACGCAACGAAGTGGTTTCACGCGAGCACATTTTGCAAACGGTTTGGGGATACGACATCTTCCCCTCCACCCGAACCATCGACAACTTCATCGTTAACTTCCGGAAGTACTTCGAAAAGGATCCCTCCCATCCTACCAGGTTCCTATCGGTTCGTGGTGTCGGTTATAAGTTCACCGGCGATTGAAGCTGATATTTTCGCCAAAAAACCTTTGACGAAAAATAGGAATCTGCTTATATTGCACCCACGAAAATGCTAAGTGCATCCCCTCACTAAAATCCAGAAAAAACGACAAGAATTATGCGAATTCAGTTTACCCTAGTCAACCTATTCCTGCTTGTATTCTTAGGCCTCACCGCCTCCGCCCAAAACAATCACCGCAACTGCGGAACCATGCAGCATCTGCATGAGATGGAGGCCCAGGACCCTGGTGTTGTCCAACGTATGCAGCACATCCAACGCGAGACCGAGCAATGGATCAGCCAGAATCCGGCCGCTTCCCAGCGTGCAGGAGTGGTCATCACCATCCCTGTGGTGTTCAACATCGTGTACAACACCACGGCCGAAAACGTATCGGATGCGCAGATCCTTTCACAGCTTGCCATCCTTAACCAGGATTTCCGTAAGCTGAATGCGGACATCAGCCTGACCCCTTCCGCTTTCACCTCACTGACGGCCGATTGCGAAATCGAATTCTGCCTGGCTCAGCGTGATCCGAGCGGACTCGCCACCACCGGAATTCGTCGACAGTTCACGTCCACCACCTCATTCTCCACGAATAACGCCATGAAGACAAGTACCAGCGGCTTGGCGCCATGGTCTACCTCTTCTTACCTCAACGTTTGGGTATGTGACCTCGGAAGCGGCTTGTTGGGCTATGCCCAATTCCCGGGAGGCTCAGCCTCTACTGATGGCGTCGTTATCGATTATCAGGCTTTCGGAAATACAGGTACCGCTCAAGCCCCCTTCAACAAGGGACGCACTGCCACACACGAAGTCGGCCACTGGCTGGGGCTTCGCCACATCTGGGGAGATGCCACTTGCGGTAATGACCAGATCTCAGACACCCCTCCGCACCAGGCGGCGAATTACGGCTGCCCCTCTTTTCCAAAACTGAGTAACTGCAGCGGTGCCAATTCAAACGGCGACATGTTCATGAATTACATGGATTACACCGATGACCAGTGCATGTATATGTTCACTCCGGGTCAGAAAGCGGTCATGCTGGGTATTTTGAATGGAAGCAGATCCGCCCTCCTCGCCTCACAAGGCTGTGTTCCCCCTTCCGTATCCTGCGGAACACCGGGAGGATTGAGCGCGAGCAATATCACCGACACCACTGCCGTTCTGGGCTGGACCGCAGTTTCTGGGGCTAACTCATACAACGTACGCTACCGTATCGTCGGAAGCACAACCTGGATCAACGGCACCTCCCAATCGACTACACTTCCCGTCAGTGGGCTGACCACAGGTTCTACTTACGAATACCAAGTACAAGCGGCATGCGGCACCACGCTCAGCGCCTACTCTGCATCATCTACGTTTGTTCCAGGCGCAACCGTCAGCTGCGGAACTCCCGGTGGAATCGGTTCGTCGGCCATCACCTCTTCATCAGCTACGATCAGCTGGCAGGCAGTAAGCGGCGCCACATCCTACCGTGTTTCCTACAGGGTGAACGGCAGCACTGCTGCTTTCACGGTGGTGACCACTTCCAACCTTTCCACAAGCCTTTCAGGACTCACCGCATCCACCACTTACCAGTACAATGTGCAGGCAGTTTGTGGAACGGTCAACGGAACAGCCTCATCTAACCTCACCTTCACGACTTCTGCGGCATCCACTTGCTCAGATCCGTACGAGAGTAACAACACGCGCTCAGCCGCCAAAACCGTTGCCGTCAACACCGACCTGTTCGCTCGCATCGGCACATCGACCGACAAGGATTGGTTCCGTTTCTCGACTGTTTCCGGCTCAACTAATCTGCGTATTGTAGTAGACCAGTTGCCCGCGGATTACGATATCCGACTCTACAATTCATCCGGCTCTCAACTGGCCATTTCTCAACAATCGGGAACGACCTCTGAGGTCATTGTCCGCAACACCACTGCAGCGACCACCTACTTCATCCAGATCTACGGTTATAAAAGTGCATTCAACAGCACCCTTTGCTACCGTTTCCGGATCAACACCAGTGGCACCGCCTTCCGTACCTCTTTTGAGGCTTCACAAGAGGGTGAAACCGAACAAGTCTTCAAAGGTGGAATGGAAGAGACCATCCAGCTTTTCCCCAACCCTGCATCCACTCAGCTGCAAGTCAATTTCCAAAACGAATCTCCTGCCACAACCCTGCGTGCCGAAATCATCGACATGCTCGGTAAATCAGTAAAGAGCGAAATCCAAGCGGTGGAAACCGGTTTCAACCAACTCCGTTTCGACGTGAGTGACCTCAACAACGGCATCTACTTCATCCGATTCCAGGAAGGTGACCTCGTGGTTGTACGCAAATTCATCGTCAAGCACTGATCGGTAGACATACTTACACACCAGAAAGCCTGTGCCACCCGCACGGGCTTTTTTTTGGCCTAACTTCGTCACTGCACCAACGCATTCAACCCGCTTTGAAACCCTTCCTTCAACTGGTCGCCGAGGAGACCCGTCATTTTCCTCCATTGGAGACCCTGGTGGTTTTTCCAACCCAGCGTGCCTGCCACGAATACAGGATCAAGCTCGCCCACCTTCATGGACGACCCTCGTTCCTGCCTTCGGTCATGCCCATCAGTGGACTATTGGAACGCCTGGATACCTTCCGGGTTGCCGATGATTTCACCCTTTTGGTGGAACTACACTCGGTCTATTCCAGCCTGTTCGGTCATCAGTCTTTCTCCCGATTCCTTCCCTTCGGCCGGCAGGTCCTCGATGCCTTCAATGAAGTGGACCAGCAGCTAATCAATGCCAGGCGTTTATTCGAAGAGGTTCGCGACTTCAAATCGATCGAGGCCCTATTTCCCGACGACGAGGAACAGCGCCAGTCGGTCATCCGGTTTTGGGAGACCTTCCTGATCGATCCAAGAACGCAGCTGCAGGAATCCTTCCTCGACTACTGGAACCAACTTCATCCTCTATACGAAGCCTATCGGAAACGCCTGACCGAACTTAATCTGGCTTACGAAGGCATGGCCTGGAGGCAGGCCGTCGAACAAATCGACAGGCAGCATTTCTTTGACCCGTACAACCAGGTTGTCTTCGCCGGTTTTTACGCTTTGAACAGAACGGAGGATGTATTGTTCGATCGACTCAAATCCCAGGGGAAGCTACGCCTCTTCAAGGACGTTGATTCACTTTACCTTGAACAAGGCCAGCACGAAGCCGGCAGATACCTGCGTAAGGGGATTCTGGCTGACCCGGAGGTTCCCTGGACAGGCAATCACTTCGAGGATCCCAAGGACCTTTATGCAGTGAAAGGATGCATCGGATTGTCAGCCTGCGCACGTGAGCTGGGCGCAGACCTCCTCCTCCTGAAAGACCGTATAGACGGAAACAACACCGTGGTGGTACTTACCGACGAATCGTTGTTATTCCCCTTGATGCAAGCCTGTCGGGGTTCCGGACTAAGACTCAACCCCTCCATGGGTTTCCCTGTCAAGGATCATCCCGTCATGCGGGTCATGAAACTCATCCAGGCCTGCAGAATGGAATTCAAAGAGGGCATATCCCGGCCCGGAATTTTACGCTACCTCGAAGACGCTTTTGAGGAACCCCTTATCCGACGATTTTTCGCGCCCGATTCCGAACATCGAAAAGACAAAAACCAACCCCGCTTAACTCCGGAAGATTATCCGGCTGAACTCGTCCGACTGTTTTCAGTTTCACCTGATAGCATCGCTGATGAAGAAAAGCAAATCCGGGAATTCATCAGCCGCTTTAAGTTTGCCGACGAGGAATGGATCGAACGACTTCACCGGCATTTCCTTCGCGCGATCGACCATGCTATCCGACTACTCGCTCCCCACACCACCCACCTCGACATCCATTCCTGGTGGGAGTTGCTGAACGAACACATCTCGCGGGAGCGTGTTCCTTTTGAATCGGATCCAACGGGGATACCCGTGGTCGGATTTCTCGAAACGCGCGTGCTGGACTACAGCAATGTCTTCATCGCCACCTTGAACGAAGGGACCTTACCCTCGTCATCCACAAGCAACTCCCTTATCCCCTACGCACTGCGCAAAGCCTATCGGCTGCCCTGCAAAGAAGAGCAACAGGCGGTCACCGCCTACCACTTCTACAGGCTCCTGCAGCGCGCCAGGGAGATTAGGTTGTATTACAACACCGAACAGGGTGCTACCGGAGGAGGGGAGCGTAGCCGCTACTTGTTCCAGCTTCACCTGGAGGTGAACCGCAAGCATCCTCCGAAAGAGCTTCACTACCTGATCCAGCACGGACAGACTTTCCGACAGGACCCCATCGCTTTTGTCTTTCCAAAATCACCTGCGGTGATTGACATTCTCCGGAAGCGTTTTTCCGACACCCCCGACAACCGGGAGAATTTCCGTGGCTTTTCGGCTTCGGCACTTAGCTCCTACATCAACTGCTCCCTGCGTTTCTATCTTGACCAGGTCGTTCGGCTCCGACCCGATGACCAAACGGTCACCTTGAGTGCGGGACACTTCGGCAACGTCCTTCACAAATCCATGGAAATGGCCTATCCCCACGATGGAGAGGTCCATGCACAGCATATTGCCAGCCAGCTTGAACGGGTAGAAAGCCTGGTCGACTCCGGCATCCGTGATGCCTACGGACGGCCGGTCGATTCGGGTCACGACTACCTGATGCGCGGGGTATTGATCGAGCTCGTCAAACGCCTGCTGAACTTCGACGAGGCGAACAGTCCCTTCCGGATGATCGGTGTGGAAAAGCACTACCAAAGCAGCATCAAAACTGAATCGGGAGGCCAATACCTTGTGAAGGGGATCATCGACCGCATTGACCTCCACGACGGGTTCCTTCGCATTCTTGATTACAAGACCGGTAAGGAAGAGTTGAAGACGCCCAAGGATCCGAACCTGATCTTTTCAGACAAACGCTTCAAGCTCAATTTGCAATTGCTGCTCTACGCCATGCTCACACGCGAGCAACTGCCCGAGCATGCCTCCCGCTTGAAAGCAGGTATTTTCCGACTTCGCGAATTCGAAAACAGTATTCATTGGTTGGTGAACGATGGCGTAGTTTCAGAACAGGCGATCGATGATTTCCAATCGGGATTGGCCAAACTGATCGATGAGATCATGAATCCGGAGATCCCATTCCGGATGACCGAGAAACTTGAAAACTGCAGGTATTGTAGTTACGCCGGCTTGTGTAGCAGAAGAGACGTCTAACCTTGACTTTTTTCAGTCTTTTCAGCCGCCTTCTCCATCAGTGACGTCACCATGGACAATACCACACTGAACAACATCGCCACCCAGAATCCATCCACCTGAAAACCATCCTTTAATAAACTGGAGGCGATCAGTATGATGGTGGCGTTGATGACCAGCAGAAAGAGTCCGAGTGTAAAAACCGTGATAGGCAGCGTCAGAAACACCAGCAGAGGCTTCACGAAAATATTCAGCAGGATAAGCACCGTGGCGACCAAAACGGCAGAGAACATGTCGCGGACCTCTACGCCCGGCATGAGTGTCGCGATGAGAAAGACCGCCAATGACATGATCAGCAGTTTGGTTATAAAGCGCATGGGGTAAAAATACAACGGATACGGTTACAAACGGTGATACGGCTTCATACGGCTGCTTGCGGTTTTATGGGGATTTTGGGGGAAGTTTTTTTACTAGATTGGTGGTTACCTTTGAATTATTCGTTTCAGAGATGTGCCTACCCCTAATTTTTAGGGTGTTTTTTTGAGGGTGTTTTTTTGAGCGGCTATTGATGAACAAATCTGTTTTTACTGTGTTGTTAATCCTGATTCTAAACCCATTCATCCATGTTGAACCTTCTGATCACCTCCTTTATTCTTTTACTGCAAACTGCCGGATCCGTCCATGAATTCAAGGTTCAGGGAATTGAAGGGAAGACCATCGATCTCGCACGGTACAAGGGAAAAAAAATACTGATCGTCAATACAGCCTCTGAGTGTGGCTATACGCGTCAATATGCTGCTCTGCAGGAGTTGAGTGAGAAGTACAAGGACAAGCTGGTTGTCATTGGGTTTCCGGCAAACAATTTTGGCGGACAGGAGCCGGGGAGCGATGCAGAGATCAAGCAATTCTGCAGTAAGTCCTACAGCGTGACCTTCCCTTTGGCAGCTAAGGTTTCGGTGAAAGGTGGAGATATGGCTCCGTTATTCAAATGGCTCACTTCGCAGGAAAATCCTGATTTCACCGGTGACATCCGCTGGAACTTCGAGAAGTTTTTAATCGATGAGAACGGAAAACTGATTCGTCGTTACCGTTCCGGCACGAAACCGCTTGATCAGGAAATCACCGGACAGCTTTAAGGCTTAGGCGTTCACCATCAGCCGAACTCCTTTCCCGTGGAGGGATACGATCTCAATGCGGGGATCGTCCTTCAGGTATTTTCTCAGTCGTGTGATGAATACATCCATGCTCCGCCCGTTGAAGTAATTGTCGTCTCCCCAAATCAGTTTCAAGGCTTTGCTTCGGGGTAGCAGGTCGTTTCGATGAAGGCAAAGCAAGCGTAGTAGATCGGCCTCCTTTGGTGTCAACGCCCTTACCTCCTCCCCTCTCATCACCTTCCTCATTTTGAAATCGAATCGGTATTCGCCCAGTTCGAACTGCTCGGCGCCTTCCAGATCAACAAGGCCTTGTGATCGCTTCAGCATGGCCAGGATCTTTAAAAGCAACACATCTGAGTCGAAGGGCTTGGTCAGGTAATCGTCGGCACCGGCACCATAACCGGCAAGCATATCCTCCTTCATGTTTTTGGCAGTCAGGAAAAACACCGGCGTTTTTTTGTCCACCGAACGGATCTCTTTCAGCAGACTGAATCCGTCCATTTTCGGCATCATCACGTCGAGAATAACCAGATCGTAGCCCCCTTTGGCATAGGCTTCCAGGCCGAGTTCACCGTCACGCGCCAGATCTACGCGATAGTCATGCATCTCCAGGAAATGCTTCAGGACCATCCCAAAGTTGTGATCGTCCTCAACCAGCAGGATATTCGCTCCCATGTGTTCCATTCAGTTGTTCCAATGTCCAGCTAACCATAAAAGTACTGCCTTTACCGGGCTCGCTTGACAGTTCTATTTTCCCATTGTGCGCTTCCACGATGGCCTTGGCATAGCTCAGACCGAGTCCGAATCCCTTCACGTCGTGTACATTACCACTGGCTGCACGGTAAAACGTTTCGAAGACCCGTCGTTTTTCATCGGCCGTCATCCCGATACCGCGGTCCGTGACTTTGATTTGAAGATGACCATCCGCCTCAATAGCCTCCACGGTGATATCGGGTGCATCCGGACTGTACTTGTTGGCGTTGTCAATGAGGTTTACAAAAACATTCAACAGGTGGTCCTTGTCGGCAGAGAGGCTGTAATCTGAAACAGACCATATGAAGCGGATTTTTCCTCCGCGCCCTTCGATGGATAACAACTGGCTGTTCACCGCCCCTGACACCAGATCTTTCAATGACACGTGTTCCTTTTTCAGTACCAGTTCCCCTTTTTCGATCTGCGCCATCTGTAGCACCTTTTCGACCTGACGGAGCATCCTTCGGTTTTCCTCGCCTATCACACCCGTGTAGTATTGGACCTTTTCAACAGAGCCCATCACTTTGGGATTGCGCAGTGAATCGTTCGCAATGGCGATAGTGGCGATCGGCGTCTTGAACTCGTGGGTCATGTTGTTGATGAAGTCCGTTTTGATATCGGCCAATTTCTTTTGTTGAAGGACATGCCGCACAGTGTAGGTGAATCCCGCCACCATGATCAACGAAATCACCGTGGAGAGCAAAACCATCGGCAGGATGCCGTGCAGAAGTGAGCGGCCGCTGTTTTCAAAAACGAGTACGATGGATTCCCCGCGCTTCAACACATCATTCGGAAAAAGGTCCACACGGTGGTTACTTTCCCGAATGCGGATCGAATCTATTCCCGGTGAAACGAACACAGGACTCGAGTCCCGGTCACGAACAACAGCATAACCGGCGGGTTGCTCCAGATGGGCAGCCTTGAATTCCCCGGCAAGGATCGAGTCGAGCACAGGCTGACTGATGCGTTTGAAAAGAGGCACTGATGGGTCAACGATCTGAAAAGTCATTTTCTGAACCATGGTTTGCAGGCGTTGCATCCGCGATTGCACGCGCTGCTGAAGACCGGGTTCATCATCCCCCTCGGCTGCCCTGTAAACGTCGCGCAGCTGCAGATCGATCACCTCCCGCCGGCGGACATCTTTTTCAATCCGGATACCGAAGGAACCGGAAGGTTCGATACCTGCCAATTCCTGGTCGTCTGACGAAACGGATGCATTTTCCTCCCGGTATTTTCCAATTGTCTTCTCGATCTGGGCCTGCAGGTCATTCGAATCGTCTGTTTGCGCCGTTAACTCGGCTTGAACAGGAGCACTCTCGCGAGCGATAGAGGTCAAGAGTCCCGAAAGGCTATCGTTCAAACCTGATTGTATGATGGAAGAGTCCGCGCTGGTCCTCAACCTATCCACGACAAACCGAAGGTTTTCACGCTCCTCCACTTTGGCCACCACGCGGTTAAGCACTTCCATGACCTGGGCGTCGTACTGATCGGATCGCACCCGGATCTCGTTGCGAAGCCAGAAGGTCTGCAAAGCGATGAGTCCGACCAAAGCCAGGCTCATGATGATCACGATCCAGTTGAAGACAGATTTTTTCACCGATTACGAAGGTAATTCTTGTGGATTTCTAATGGGGATCCTGGCGATCGATTAACTTATCATTAACGGTGGGGATTGATTTGATGATGTGTCGATTTGATGATTTGATGATGGATGATTTGACGGATTCTTGAACCAGCCGGATAAGATGAAATTCCGCTGTTTAACCGCAACGTGCGCAATGGAGAGCAAAGGACGCAGCGCCACCCTCCCCGACATTTATCCATAGCTTAACAACCGTTATCTAACCGCGGGGTCGCAAGGAAGGCGCAAGTACGCGCGGGGGATTCAATTTGAAAATTGGGGGAATTTGAAAATTTGAAAATGAAATATCGAGTAATCCTTAGAACAGTGGGTTTGGGATGAAAATCCGTTACTTAAACGCAAAGTGCTCAATGGAGAGCAAAGGACGCAGCGCCCCCCTCCCCGACTTTTATCCATAGCTTAATAACCGTTATCTAACCGCGGGGTCGGAAGGAAGGCGCACGGCC
>JAULUX010000267.1:0-4749 GCA_032111385.1 Bacteroidia bacterium | reverse complement strand
GTGAGAAAGCCCTGTTGATAAAAAAAGAGGCGAGATGGTGATGAATTTGCATATTGGATGAAAAAGACCTACTTTTGTAACAAGCAATAAGCAGAGGCATTTTCCGCTTCTTTCTTAAGCATGTTTCCGGGTAATCGTTTACCCGAATTCCCAAACCTACTCATTTCGTTATTTCCTGCCTTCCAAAGGCTTTAACCCTGTTGCAACTCAACTTAGCCACGTATCCTTGAATCTGACATGTTTGACATCATCGAACTGAATGAAAAATTATTACCGGAGCTGAAAGAAATCGCCCGGAAAATGCGCGTCGACGGCATTGAGAACCTGAAAAAACAGGATCTTATTTACAAGATCATCGACCACCAGGCACAACACCCCGAAATCAATTTCACCGATTTAGGAATCGAGGTCGCCGAAAAAGCCGAACCAGCCAAGAGAGGACGCGGTGCCGGAGCACGGGGCGCTCAAAAAGAGAAATCCGCTGAAAAAAACGAGGAAAAGTCCGCAGAAAAACCAGCCGAAAAACCCGCACATAAGCCGGTTGAAAAAGTGGCCGAGAAGCCCAGGGTGACAGCCGTCGCAGAAAATCTGGACGCTGACGGAAAACCCAAGCGACAGCGCATCATCCCCCAGCGACCGGAAGGTACTCCCGCTGAAGTGATGGCGGTTACTGCTCCGATTGTTGAAGCCGACACACCGGCGATCGAAAAACCTGTTCATAAGAAGCACCAGCCCGTTGAAGCCGCCGCCCCGGTAGAGCCATCTCAAGCTCAACCTACTCCAGCCTCCACTCCGGGGCCTGCTCCTTTACGCGAGCGGAACATGGAACAACGTCCTCAACGTGAAAGCGGCTACCAGCCGAACGGACCACACCAGCAACGAGAACAGCAGATGCGTGAGCGTCGTCCGGTGGGCAATATTGAGCCCGCCTATGATTTTGGTCACCAAATCGTAGCGGAAGGCGTTTTGGAGGTGATGCCGGAAGGTGTCGGCTACCTGCGCTCTTCCGATTACAACTACCTGCCCTCTCCCGACGACGTACAAGTCACCCAGGTACAGATCAAACAATACGGTCTGAAGATTGGTGACACGATTCGTTGCTCGGTTCGCGCCCCCAAAGAGGGGGAGAAATATTTCCCCATGTTGAAAATCGAAACCATCAATGGACTTGCACCAGAGGTGGTTCGTGATCGCGTTCCTTTCGACTTCCTGACCCCGCTCTTCGCTCACGAGAAATTCAACCTGATCCACGGCATGACCAATTACTCAACGCGGGTAATGGACATGTTCACACCCATCGGAAAAGGACAACGGGGATTGATCGTGGCACAGCCGAAGACCGGTAAGACGGTTTTGCTGAAAGAAGTGGCCAATGCCATTGCGACCAATCACCCGGAAGTCTATCTCATCATCCTGCTCATCGACGAGCGCCCTGAGGAGGTGACCGACATGGCCCGTAGTGTAAAAGCAGAGGTAATCTCGTCCACTTTCGACGAACCGGCCGACCGCCACGTGAAGATCGCCAACATCGTACTGGAGAAAGCCAAGCGAATGGTGGAATGCGGACACGATGTTTGTATCCTGCTCGACTCCATTACACGCCTCGCCCGCGCCTACAATACTGTAGCACCCGCATCAGGCAAGGTACTTTCGGGCGGTGTGGAAGCGAACGCGCTGCAGAAACCCAAGCGCTTCTTCGGTGCTGCACGGAAAATAGAGAATGGTGGATCATTGACGATTCTTGCCACCGCGTTGATCGATACCGGCTCGAAGATGGACGAAGTGATATTCGAAGAATTCAAAGGAACCGGCAATATGGAGTTGCAGCTCGACCGGAAACTGGCCAACAAGCGCCTCTTCCCTGCCATCGACCTGGTGGCATCGAGCACACGCCGCGACGACCTGCTTCTCGACCGCGAAATGCTTCAGAAGATGTGGATCCTTCGTAACCACCTGGCCGATATGAACCCGCTCGAGGCCATGGAGTTCCTCCTCGACCGCATGCGCGGTACCAAGTCGAACGAAGAGTTCCTTGTCTCCATGAATTCCTGATTACGAAACTTCAACCATACCAAAGGCCGCGCAGACAAGCACGGCCTTTGTTTTTTGTAGTCAATTACGCGGATTATCCCTACAATTGATCAAAGCGAACTCCATCGAATGTTCCGGAACTCATCATCAGGATCACAGTCTTATCACTGATGGAAGATCGAACAGCTGACAGTAGCGATGCAGGATCTGAAAATGCCTGCAATCCGCCTGTACCGAAGGCGCGACACACCTGAGCTTCTGTTATGGGTTCGAGTTTCTTGTGAGCGATGGTGTGCGGATTGAAATAGACAAACGGCATGTCGGCCTCCTCCATCGACCCCTTATACTCCTCTAAAAATTGCGCATTGAGGCTACTGAAGGTATGCAGCTCCATACAGGCAATGAGGTTCCATCCGGAGAATTGCTCCCGAACCGCCCCTATGGTTGCCTTGAGCTTGCTGGGCGAATGGGCGAAATCGCGATACACCACCTTGCCCGGCTCACGCTTCACCAACTCCAGGCGGCGGGCGGCTCCCTTGAAAGACTGTATTGCAGTGTAGAATTGCTCGTATGAAACTCCCGCTTCACGACACAAAAGTCTCGCCCCTTCTATATTCATCAGGTTGTGTTTCCCAAACACCTGCAAAGGAATTTCACCCCTATCGGTCAGAAGTTTTGTCACCCCGTCGTCGATGCGGTAAGCCGGTACAGCGTAGGAAATCTTATCCTGAACCGGAGAAGACTCATCTGCCAGTCGCTGCACTTCGGGATCGGCCGAACAATACACCAGGATTCCATCCTTCGGAATACGGTTGATGAAAATCCGGAACTGCTCCACGTAATTCTCGAATGTTGGAAAGACGTTCACGTGATCCCAGGCGATTCCGCTGAGCAGGGCTACATCTGCCTGGTACAGATGAAACTTGGGGCGACGGTCGATGGGTGAAGAAAGGTACTCATCGCCCTCCAACACAATGATGGGGGCTTCTTCGGTAAGCTTTACCATGCGCTCGAATCCCTCCAACTGCGAACCTACCATGTAATCGCAGTCCACATTACAGGCATTCAATACGTGGAGTACCATGGCCGTGATACTCGTCTTTCCATGACTACCCCCGATCACAAAACGCCTCTTGGTCCTGGATTGCTCGTAGAGGTACTCGGGATAAGAGTAGACCGGAACTCCCAACTCACGAGCCCGGATCAACTCGGGATTGTCGGCACGGGCGTGCATACCGAGAATGACCGCATCAAGTCCGGTATGAATTTTCTCCGGAAACCAACCCTCGGCTGTAGGCAGTAGTCCGGCTTTATCAAGTCTTGACCGGCTCGGCTCGTTGATCTCGTCGTCGGAACCGGTAACAGTATAACCCTTGTGTTGAAGAGCTAAAGCCAGGTTGTGCATGGCCGCTCCGCCGATGGCAATGAAATGGACGTTCATAAGTAATGCGAAGCTATGAAGGGGTTTAACTAATTACAGGATTCCGGAAGTCAATTTCCAACAGGGATGGGTTGAACACTTTCGTGGCTGAAGTGTATTTACCACAAGGTTTTGGGAAATCCAATCGCCCCATGATTCACTAAAGCGAAACCGACATCCACTCGGGGGCCGGAGCATTTACAAGACCCTATCTTTGTAAAAATCTTCGCTATGAAACTGCACACCATCGATACCGGCTTTTTCAAGCTTGACGGAGGGGCCATGTTCGGAGTGGTTCCGAAATCAATCTGGAATTCGTTGAATCCCGCCGACGACAACAACATGTGCACCTGGGCCATGCGTTGCCTGCTGGTGGAAACTGGAGACCGCCTGATCCTGGTCGATAACGGTATTGGGGATAAGCAGGAGGAAAAGTTTTTCAGGCACTATTACCTGCATGGCGACGACTCCCTTTCCAAGTCACTTGCAAAGGCCGGTTTCAATGAAGCTGACATCACCGATGTCTTCCTGAGCCATCTGCACTTCGATCATTGCGGTGGCAGCATCCGCCGGAAGAAAAACGGGGAAGGCTACGAACCCTGCTTCCCCAATGCACGCTACTGGAGCAATGCCGCCCACTGGGAATGGGCCACCAAACCCAATTCGCGTGAAAAGGCAAGCTTTCTGAAGGAGAACATCCTGCCAATTCAAGAGAGTGGACAATTGGCATTTGTGGACCAAGGAGGTAATCTGCCCATGTTTGAGGAGATCGTTTTTGTGAACGGACATACCGATTCGATGATGCTGCCCGTGGTCCGGTACAAAGACCGATCGATCGTCTTCATGGCCGACTTGCTCCCGTCAGCTGCACATATCCCCATACCGTATGTGATGGCCTATGACACACGTCCCCTCATCACCCTGGATGAAAAAGCATCCTTTCTGCATCGCGCATTGGAAAACGACTGGATCTTGTTCTTTGAGCACGACCCCGTTCACGAATGCTGCACGCTGAAGCTGACTGACAGAGGCATCCGTGCCGACCGGTTTTTCAAATTGTCTGAACTGTAAGCAGAATACTCCACACAACGAGTACCAGCAAGATTCGCAAGAGTCCCGGAAAAGCCGCTGTCTGAAACCAGCGCACAACCAAAATGATCAGGATGTACATAAAAATCGCGTCCATCCATCCGATGCTCCAGTGACTTATCACAAAAGGCCAATGTTCCATTTCCAAAACAAAAGCATTGGAAAAACGGATAAGTGCCGCATTGACTTCCACGAGCAGGAGTGCAAGT
>JAULUX010000266.1:0-7658 GCA_032111385.1 Bacteroidia bacterium | reverse complement strand
TCGATTACCCCGATGAGATCCTGGCCACCTTCGACTTCGTCGTCGCCTCGGTTCATTCCGGCCTTCGCATGGACCGTGAAAAAGCCACCGAAAGGATCTTGAAAGCCATTCAAAATCCTTTTACGACCATTCTCGGCCATCCAACCGGCAGATTACTACTGTCCAGAGAAGGCTATCCTCTCGACTACGAACGGATTTTCGAAGCTTGCGCAAAGCACAAGGTGGTCGTTGAACTCAACGCCCATCCTTATCGACTCGACCTGGACTGGCGCTTCATCTCCTCGGCCGTTGAAAAAGGACTCATGATATCCATCAACCCCGACGCCCATTCCACCGCAGGTCTACACGATATGCGCTACGGAGTTCTTGTAGCCAGAAAAGGATTTCTTCAGCCGGAAAACACTTTCAACGCCATGGCTACCGTTCAGCTTTTGGCCTGGATCCAGGAAAAAAAGAAAACCACGCTACCCTGACCCCTTTTTACTACCTTAGGCGAAACGAATATCCACCGGAATGGCCATTATCAGTTCCGTTTTATCCTGGATCATGAAACAGCGCTTTCATCAGATCGAGCTGTTCATGAAATACCCGCACGAGGTTCAGGAAGACCTGCTACGAAACCTCCTCACTTCGGGCAGGCATACCGCCTTCGGCAGGATGCACGATTTCTCGTCCATTGCCCATATCAACACCTTCCGCGAGCGGGTTCCCGTTCAAGACTATGAAAGTCTTAAACCCTACATCCTCCGTCTAAAGGCCGGAGAACAACAGCTGCTTTGGCCAAGCGAGGTGCGCTGGTTCGCGAAATCAAGCGGGACAACCAGTGACAAATCCAAATTCATCCCCGTCACGACCGAGGCATTGGAAGAATGTCATTACAAGGGCGGCAAGGATCTGCTTTGCCTCTATTTCCAAAACAAGCCGGATACTCAGCTGTTCAACGGCAAGCTGCTCTCCCTCGGAGGCAGCCACAACATCAACGCCCTCAGCAATGATTCCTTCTACGGGGACTTGAGCGCCATCCTTATCCAGAACCTACCCTTCTGGATTCAATTGTTCAGAACGCCCGACATGTCCATCGCCCTCATGGACGAATGGGAAGAGAAGATAGAACGCATGGCGCGGGTCACCATGCACGAGAACGTCACCAACATTGCCGGAGTTCCCTCCTGGACCCTGGTGCTTCTTAAGCGTATTTTGGAAATCAGCGGGAAGAAAGACCTCACCGAGGTGTGGCCCAACCTGGAACTCTTTGTTCACGGTGCAGTAAACTTCACTCCTTACAAGGAACAGTTCAGGCGATTGATCCCGAAGCCCGACATGTATTATCTGGAGACCTACAATGCGTCGGAGGGATTCTTCGGCATCCAGGACCAATGCCACTCGGATGAGATGTTGCTGATGCTCGACTACGGCATTTACTACGAATTCATACCGGCCGGGGAATGGGACAAAGAAAATCCCTCAACGCTTACCCTTGATCAAGTGAAACTGCATGAGCAGTACGCATTGGTCATCACCACCAACGCGGGTCTTTGGCGGTATAAAATCGGTGACACGGTCACCTTCACCTCCTTATCGCCCTACCGCATCCGCATCACCGGACGCACCGCACATTTCATCAACGCATTCGGAGAAGAACTGATCATTGACAACGCCGAAAAAGCATTGAAAGAGGCATGTGAAGCCACAGGAGCTACGGTTCGGGACTATACTGCAGCTCCTGTCTACTTCAACGAAGAACACAGTGGTGCGCACGAATGGCTGATTGAATTTGAAAAAGAACCCGAAGAATTGAGCTTGTTCTCGGTGAGCCTGGATGAAGCGCTCAAACGTCAAAACTCAGATTACGAAGCAAAACGCTACCACGACAAAGTCCTCGGGCCACCCCTGATCAGGTCGCTGCCGCACGGAACATTTTACCAATGGTTGAAATCGAAAGAGAAGCTTGGCGGCCAGCATAAGGTGCCGCGCCTGGCCAATCACCGCAACTTCGTTGTCGACATTCTGGCTTATGCTTAGCATCCTTTTGAATTCGGTATTGCGCTTGTTATCGCTCATGCTGGTATTCAGCGTAACCTCTTTGCATGCACAGAACTACAAACCGTACATCGCAATCGAAGGGGTTCAGGATTTCGCAGTCGATCCCATGGGAAATTGCTACACCATCCGAGGCGGAGAAATTGTGAAATACAATGCCGCCGGCAAGGAGATGGTACGGTATAGCCGGAAAGACCTGGGATCACCCACTGCCATCGACGCCGGCAATCCACTTCGCATCCAGGTGTTTTACGCAGAATTCGCGCTCATACGCATTCTGGACAACAACCTGATCGACCAGTCCGAGATCAACCTGCGTGAAATGGGCATCCTGCAGCCCAGGGTTGCAGCTGCTACTCCCGACCAGGGCATTTGGATATTTGATGAGATCCCCTGCACACTGACCAAGGTGGATACCCGTCTGAAAACCACCGGACTCTCCATCGACCTGAACCTGCTGCTGTCCAGACGCCCACAACCGGTGGCTCTGCTGGCGAACCGAAACTGGATGGTCATGCAGGAGGAAGACCGGTTCATCCTTTTTGATCAGTTCGGAACGGTCACCGGAACCTTGCCTGTCCGAAAGCGCTCCCGCCTTGTTGAACTACGCGAAGAGGAACTGGTTTATGAGGAGGAGGGCAACGCCACCACCTATTCCCTGCGCCTGCGGACCTCGAAATCCTTCGCATTGGAATGCGCATCGGACTTTACGAAAATGCATGTCATCGAGGACAGGTGTTTCTTCCTCAAAAACGGTGTACTTTTCATCCCCCGCTGAACTTTTCAACAGGGTTTGCCGGGAACAGAAAGCCGAACTAATTTTGCCACTCATTTCCCTCTGATTTTCTATCTTTCAACCAAAATCAACAATCCATTGGCTTCACCTACCTCGGGCAAGAACATGCACATCGCCGTTGCCGGAAACATCGGCTCCGGCAAAACGACACTGACCAGTCTGCTGGCGAAAAACCTTAAGTGGGAACCGCACTACGAAGATGTGGATGACAATCCCTACCTCAACGACTTCTACGAGGACATGCAGCGCTGGTCTTTCAACCTGCAGATCTACTTCCTGAACAGCCGGTTCAACCAGATCCTTAAGATCCGCAAGGCCAACAAAACAGTTATTCAAGACAGGACCATTTACGAAGATGCATACATCTTCGCGCCCAACCTGCACGCGATGGGATTGATGACCACCCGCGACTTCAACAATTACCTTGAATTGTTCAACCTGATGAGCAATTTCGTACAACCGCCTGATTTGCTCATCTACCTTAGGGGAACGGTTCCTGCGTTGGTCAATCAAATCCAAAAGCGCGGCCGGGAGTACGAAAACTCAATCCGCCTGGACTACCTGAAGCGTCTCAACGAACGCTACGAAGCGTGGATATCCCAGTACGAATCTGGAAAGTTACTGGTCATAGACATCGACGACATCAACTTCGCTGAAAACGCCGAGCACCTCGGCATGGTAGTCAATAAAATCAACGGAGAGTTGCACGGACTTTTCTGAGCCTCCCTGCCCAGCGTATCACTTTGACTTATTCAGTCCGCTCACAACCTGGCGGGTGATATCGAGCGAATCGTTGGCCAGAAGGATACCGCCTCCGCGGCTATATCCGAGAATAAAATCATATCCCTTTCCTGAGTTGAAAGACCGCAGGTAACGCATCATGTCCGAATAAATACTGTCGGTCAGTGCGGCTTCTTCCTCCTTCAGGCTTTCCAGCAAGCCTTCCCGCTCGTCAAACAAAGCCTGCTGCTTGCGCATCAGCGACTCCTCGCGAAGCTCCCTCTCGCCGGCGCTCATTCCGGCGGCCCCTTCCTGATACTCCTTCACTTCACGATCGAGCGATCGACCCTTGGCTGTCAACAGTTTGTCGAGGCTATCCCGTTTCTTCTCCATCCGGTCCTGCATCTCCTTGAAAAGATTGTACTGATCCATGAGGCTATCCGAGTTCACATACACGATCCTCGAAGCTGCCGCCTGTGCACTTACGGGCGGAATGGATGGTTCCTCTTTACTGTAAACTTTGAAATAGAGGAACCCAACGGCAAGGATCAGGGCGACGTTCAGAAACAGGGAAATGCTTTTCAAGGTGATTGGCTTTTTGCAAAGATAGAAAAGGCCTGACACCGGCTTTTCGTCGCTATCGGCTCACTACCTTTGCGCCTCTTAAAAGTACCATGAGCTCCCAGCAGGAAATCAAGCGACGACGCACCTTCGCCATCATCAGCCACCCCGATGCAGGAAAAACCACACTGACGGAGAAATTCCTCCTGTTTGGTGGAGCCATCCAAACTGCAGGAGCTGTCAAGTCCAACAAGATCAAAAAAAGTGCGACATCGGATTTCATGGAAATTGAACGGCAACGGGGAATCTCTGTGGCTACTTCAGTCATGAATTTCGAGTACAACGACACCCTGATCACACTGCTCGACACCCCGGGCCACAAGGATTTTGCGGAGGATACCTACCGAACGCTGACAGCAGTGGACAGTGTCATCCTGGTTGTCGACTGCCAGAAAGGAGTTGAGGAGCAGACCTACAAGCTGATGGAGGTTTGCCGGATGCGCAGTACACCGGTAATCATCTTCGTGAACAAGCTTGATCGTGAAGGAAAGTACCCCTTTGACCTGCTCGACGAACTGGAAGAGAAACTTCGCATCAAAGTGCGCCCATTGAGTTGGCCCATCAGTATAGGACAGACCTTCAAAGGCGTTTATAACCTGTACGATAAAAGCCTCTATGCCTTCTCTCCGGGCAGTTCTAAAAAGCCTGAAGGCCTGCACATCAACAACCTGAACGACCCGGCATTGGACACCATAGCCGGGCCTTATGCAGCACAATTTCGAGAAGACATCGACCTGATTGAAGGCGTTTACGAACCTTTCCACAATCAAGACTATCTTCAAGGAAAGCTGGCGCCGGTATTCTTTGGATCGGCGATCAACAATTTCGGAGTGAAAGAGCTACTGGATACCTTTATTGATATCTCCCCTACTCCCGGAAGCCGCCCCACCAACCTGCGTGAAATCAACCCCCAGGACAAACAATTCAGCGGTTTCATTTTCAAGATACACGCCAACCTCGACCCACGCCACCGCGACCGCATCGCCTTCCTTCGGGTATGCAGCGGCAAATTCGAACGCGGGAAATTCTACCACCACGTTCGGCTGGATAAGAATTTAAGATTCAACAATCCCGCAACCTTCCTTGGCCAAAGCAAGAGTATCGTGGACGAAGCGTACCCCGGAGATGTGATCGGCCTCTACGATTCCGGCAACTTCAAAATCGGCGACACACTTACCGAGGGAGAGGAGATGCAATTCCAGGGAATCCCCAGTTTCTCGCCCGAGATATTCAAGGAGCTGGTCAACACAGACCCGATGAAGACGAAACAGCTCGAAAAAGGAATCACCCAGCTGACCGACGAGGGGGTAGCACAGCTTTTTATACAACACGGAGGTAACCGGAAAATCGTAGGAACAGTAGGGGAACTTCAGTTCGAGGTGATTCAATACCGACTCGAACACGAGTATGGTGCATCTTGCCGGTTCAACGCTTTGAATGTTTACAAGGCCTGCTGGATCACCTCCGACAAGAAAGACAAGCTGGATGAATTGGTCCGATTCCGGCAGCACCAGATTGCCACCGACAAAGACGGAAACCTGGTTTACCTGGCCGATTCACAATGGATGCTGGATCAGATGATCAAAAACCATCCGGACGTTGAATTTCATTTCACCTCGGAATTCAAAAGACAGCAAAAGGAAGGGCATCAGGCCTGACGCCTACTCCTTTCAAGAGCCTTTCACCACCGCCTTGTATTGAAGCTCGCCACTTTCGATCTGGCGGACGATTCCCTCTATCAGGATGTCCTCCTGATTGGCATTGTACTCACTTTTTAGATTGGAACCGAAAAGCCGGGCGAGGCTCTGCCAGAAAAAAGCCTGAATAGACCCGCGAAGCTCCTTGACCAAAGCATAAGATGTTTCTCCTGTCTCTCTGTCGATGAGCTTGATGAGTATGCGTCCCTGGGTAATTGTCAATTTTTTCAGATCCTTTTCAAACCGGGCCTTGAGTTCCGCTTCCGTTCTTTTTAAAAACTTTTTCCGCTCACGTTCAGACGCGATCTTCCCTACACTGTCGTTGATGAATTTCAATTGATCCGCAGCCAGACGGGCATAAGGATAAGCCTTCAACACATCGCGACGAAGTTTATTGTATGCCTTGATGCGATCTGCGGCTTCGGGAGAAATGGTTGCAAAAATTTCAGCAGGCGCAAGATGAATCAGCGGAACCGTATCGCCATCTATCACGTTCGCTAGCACTCGGATTCGACCGTCGGGCATGACGATTTGTGAGTGAACCGATAAGGAGCAACCCATAAAAATGATCAACCAAAAACACTGCTTTGTCATCCGATTACAGATCGTCGGAAAAACCGTGCCGAAGTTTAGCGCGAGCGGTTGATTTTCCAATGGGACACGGTTTGACCTGAGTCATGAACGTGTATTTCGCTGCCTTTATTTCCCTGCTGCTGCAGGTGGTGAGCCAGAATGGAGGCTGCCGCATTTTCCGTATCGGACAGCTCAGCGACCAGCTTTTCAGGTGTGAAATAATGCTTTACAAAGTGCGTGTCAAAATGACCACTCGTAAACGCCGGATGCAGCATGACGAACCTGCAGAACGGCAAGGTCGTTTCGCATCCGATCACCAGGTACTCGTCGATAGCACGCACCATCCTGTCGATAGCATCTTGCCTCGTCTCCCCCCAGGTGATCAGCTTGGAGATCATCGGATCGTAGTAGATCGGGATCTGCATACCCTCTTCGTAGCCGTCATCAACGCGTATGCCGGGGCCCTGCGGTCGCACATAGCGGATAAGCTTCCCAATGTCCGGTAAAAATCCGTTGGCGGGATCTTCGGCATACACCCTGATCTCGACCGCATGACCGTGGATCTTCAGGTCGTTTTGACTGAAAGAGATCGGTTCTCCTTGTGCAATCCGGATCTGCTCCTTCACCAGATCGACACCGGTGATCATCTCTGTCACCGGGTGTTCGACCTGCAGGCGGGTGTTCATCTCCAGGAAATAGAAATTCAATTTCTCATCCAGAAGAAACTCCACCGTACCCGCGCCAACATAGTTGCAGGAACGCGCCACCTGGACAGCGCATTCGCCCATGGCCTTCCGAATTTCGGGTGTCAACACCGAGCTGGGAGCCTCTTCGACCACCTTTTGATGGCGACGTTGTACCGAACACTCCCGCTCGAATAAATACACAATGTTGCCCTGGGTATCGCCCAGCACCTGAATTTCAATGTGACGAGGAGAGGAAACATATCGCTCGATAAAAACAGAACCGTCACCGAAAGCCGAGGTAGCCTCGCTGACGGCACGCTGCAGCATCTCGTCGAATTGGCCGACCTCTTCTACGATGCGCATCCCTTTCCCTCCCCCTCCGGCCGAGGCTTTGATCAGGATGGGAAAACCGACTTCCTGAGCGATCTTCCTGGCCTCGTCCACATCGGAAATGGCCTCATCGGTACCCGGCACCAGGGGAATACCGTATTGCTTGGCGGCACTTTTCGCAGCAAGTTTGCTCCC